>JAUUZN010000149.1 GCA_030589945.1 Gammaproteobacteria bacterium
ACTATTTATTACAAAGTTAGCTACTAAAAATATACTTACTGATTAATTCTTCAATACTAATTGCCGGCTCAGTTTCAATAATTTCATCACCGTCATTGAGGGGATCACCACCGCCAGTTGATATTTTTATGTATTTATCACCAATGATTCCTGCAGTCCTTATTGATGCCACGGCATCATCCTGCACTTCTACATCTGTATCGACTTCAAGCCAAACTAGGGACTCTTGAGTTTCGTTATCAAGTTGAATACTCACCACGCTACCAACCTTTACTCCAGCAATTTCTATTATCGCACCACGTTTTAAGCCCGATGTATTTTCAAATTTTGCCATCAAGCGATAACCTCCATCACCAAAGCCTGATACGCCACTGATCACAACTGATAAGTAAGTTAGTGCGGCAAATCCAGAGATTAAAAATAACCCCACAATAAACTCTACCGACATTTTTTTCATACCAATGAAACTCCTAAATCAAAAATGAACTTGCTATATAATCAATAAATAACATCGTAATTGCGCTCGCAACCACTGCCTTGGTGGTAACAACACTCACAGCTTCTGCTCCGTGGACACCTCTTTCTAAATGGACATAATAACCTTTGCCCATTGCGATCCAGATTATGGTTACTGCAAATAATAAAGACTTTACGACACTCATACGCAGATCTTCCCAGGTGATGGTATCGATAATAGTCTGCATATAGGCCGTACCACTCAAACCTTTAATATAAACACCAACGATGTACCCCCCAAAAATACCAACTAGGTTAAAGACTGCTGTTAATAAGGGCAATGAAATGATCGTGGATAATAATCTTGGCGCCATAACAAATTGAATGGGATCAATTGCCATGCAAGTCAGTGCGTCAAACTGCTCCTCATTGCGCATAATTGCAATCTCAGCGCAAGTTGCAGAACCGACTCTGGCGATAATCATCAGTGCTGTCATCACTGGGCCGAGTTCCTGTATCAAACTTAATGCAACCGCAGATCCCATTAAATCGACGGAGCCAAATCGTGTAAGCACATCATAAAACTGCAGTGCGAGTACCATGCCAGTAAATAATCCCGAAAGCAGTATGATGGGCATTGAACGAGCCCCAATAAAGGCGATCTGTTTGAGCATCACCTCAACGCCGGTGGGTCGTCCTATGAGACTGTAGAACACCCGAAATAAAAATTTAGTGAGACGTCCCACCTCTTCTATAGTACGGATGAGTGAAGCGCCTAAGGATTCAATAAAACAAAACATTTAGAGGCTACCTTGAGTCAATCTAGCTAAATATTTTTCAGCATCAACCTGAACTTCTCGAGGACTTCTGTTGATGAGATTGATAACACGTTCATCCTTACAGGCTCGTATTTCATCGACGGTTCCTGTGACGACAATCTCACCATCAAAAAGAACGGTGATTCTGTCGGCGATGGTGAAAGCACTTTCTAACTCGTGAGTCACTACCACAACCGTAATGTTCTTGGCCTGCCGTAATTTGAGGATCAACTGGTCAAGTTCGACCGAAGTTACAGGGTCTAATCCTGCAGATGGTTCATCAAAAAATAAGATTCTAGGATCGGTAACTACCGCTCTTGCTAAGCCGGCTCGTTTAAGCATGCCACCGGACAACTCTGAGGGCATCAAATCTTCAAAACCTGCAAGGTCCATCATTTCTAGTTCGAGACGCATCATAATGCTGATGGTATTTTCATCGAGATCGGTGTGCTGGCGTAATGGTAATTTAATGTTGTCGCCAACACTCAGTGAAGTGAGTAAAGCGCCACCTTGAAAAGCCACACCCATTTTACGTCTTAACTGTAGTAGCTCCTTTCTTTTTGCAGTATGGATGTTTAATCCACTGAACAAAACTTCTCCAGAGGTTGGTGTTTTTAACCCTAACATATTTCTGAGAAGCGTACTTTTCCCAGATCCACTACCGCCCATGATTACCATGATCTCACCGGTTTTAATGGTCAGATTAATATCTTTTAAAACATGATGAGTGCCGTAGTAACTGTTGACGCCCCTGATATCGATGAGTGGGTGTTTTTGTTCAGACATGAGCCTACTCAGTTACGTCCGAGATTGAATCAACAATCGTAAAAACTTGATCCAGACGGGTAATTTCCATGACCTGTTTGGGTGATCCATTAATTGCAGCAATGATAAGCGTTAAATTACTCTTTTTCGCGACATTCAACCCTTCAACTAAAGTGGCTAATCCTGAGGAGTCGATATACTCCAATTTTTCGAAATCAACGATTACAGAATGACCCTTCTTTATAATAGCCAAAAGGTTTTTTCTAACGGTTGATGAGTTTGAGAGATCAACTTCGCCGGTTAGATGTAGGATCTTATACTGTAGATGATCCGAAGTATCAAAACTCATTATTCTTTATCTCCATTGGGTAATTTTTTCTTCATTTCTAGAATATTTCCAGGACAGTCATCGGTGTGTACAAAATGCACCGAGTCCATTATTTTTTTCATCAGCATGAGCCCCAAACCTCCTGGCTCGAGATCAGAAGTCTCTTTCACTTTTATGCACTCATCAGATACTTTTTGGGCATGATCATGAAGTTGAAAAATAACTTCAGAATCCGTCGTTAGAACTTCAATGAGAATCTCGCCAGTGGAGCAGCTATCGTAACCATAACGGATGATATTGGTACAGGCTTCATCGATTGCAAGTACGATTGCTTGTGTATCTTCCTCAGTAAAATTGAGCTGTCTACAGACCGAGGACATGTTACTACGCACATCACAAAGTTCCGTCGAACATGAAGACCATTTCTTTGAAAGAATTTTAGTAGAATCCATAAAGTACGCTCTAAATTAGACTGAAATAAAATATCGGTTTAGATTGTGACTGATGATAACATCATTTACGATTTAGTACGTCTCAACATAACATTATTGACAATCTTCAGGCGCCCTAATAACCGGTGGCTTGCTACTCGGAAGTGTTGCCTTTTTACCAAAGGCACGGATGCCTTGATATATCCACCAGGCACGAATTTTATTCATTTTATCGTTAATACACATTTCCTGTAGTAGTTTATCTGCAAGTTTTCTATCTGTTTTTCTATCGAGCTTATCCTCTCTCATCAACTGATAAAGTGCATCGTGAACTAGCGAGCCTCGCATAAAACTTAATGTATCAACAGTGGGGCCAGAAGGACCGTCCCACGCATATCCCTTTTTTATAACAATATGTCCATCCAGAGACAGGGTCACATAGCTACCAGTTGAAGAAATGTCCGCCACTGGTTTTATATCGATTGATGTCTTGTACTCTTCAAAGAGTTGATATTTGTATCCTTTCTTATATGAGATGCATTCCATTTTAAAACCCTGTCTTTGATTTATAAATCGGTTGATTGGTTTATATTAACACTGAACACAGAGATGATTTCGATCAGCTTTCAATATCGGTTAAACATAATTTATAGGGTTTGAATAAAATATAACAGATTAGCTGTATTAATTAATAATCCTCAACATCATAGATCTCCCTACCAAAGGGAGTAAATGCAAGACGCATCATTTTGAAGTGCTGAATGCCGAAGGGTAGTCCAATAATTGTCACACTTAAAAATAATCCCCAGACCAAATGATTAAGTGCCACAAATATCCCACCAAAAATTAACCAAATGATATTCATAACAAGGTTTAGACTTGAGCCCTCACAACCGTCTGAGCGAGTCTCGCTACCAAATGGAAATAGCGCAAAAATAGCTAATTTAAAACATTGAAAACCCCAAGGGATACCAATTATTGTTACGCAAAGGGCAATTCCACCGGCAATGTACCCGACGAAGACAAAAAACCCACCAAAGATTAACCAAATCAAGTTTCCAAGTAATGACATCAATAATTCCTATTTTTCATTCCATTTATATTCATGGTCATGAATAAGATCATGTTTACTATAAATAACATTCAAGAAATATACCCAAAATACAAAATATTGAAATAGTTAGTAAATTCAATATGATAGCGACCACAATAGCCACATAAGAACTTTTTCACCATGACTTTAATTGGTGAGTTTGATGCCTTTTTCGTCAGGTAAACTAATTTTTGCAATGAAACGATTAAAACTAAAGTTCCTTTCTTTATTATCCACTTACCAATAAAAAAACCCGCTATAGGAGCGGGTTCTTTATTGTTTTAAAAGTATTACATTAAAAAAACTTACTCCAAAGGCTCAGGATATTCAGCTTCTAAAGTTAAGGTAACTCCACTGAAGTGACGCTCACCTCTGAGTCGTACATACCATTTTCCAGCTGTTGGAAATTCCATCACACAGACTTCTTCATTACCATCTGTCTTAGGCGCACAATCAAACTTCTGAGTGTTAGGCTTCTTACCTTCGCGAACGTAAAGATCAACATTACCTTCGCCACCAGTGATGGTCGCTGTGAAATGAACCGATGTTTCTGGAACATCAAACTCATAAGTCGTCCACCGAGCCAATGTTCCCTGCTCAGTATAAACGTTCTTCACACTAATTAATGGCGTTACACCTTCAATTGAAATAACCACTGGATCATGATCAGAGGCACGATAGGCGTCATCATTATAAAAGGTCGCTAACTGCTCATCACTTTTATATTCAGTGTTGTAATCCAAGATACGAGGCTCGTCTGCATTAATGTGCCAGTGAGTGGTACCCACAACCTTATCGGTCAATGGAGTCGTTGCCAAAGCGTGATCTAAGATTCCATTTTCACCACGGAATGTATAAGAATAAGCTTCATCACCGTTAAACAGTTCACTCAGGTTCACATAATCAGCGTCCTTGATAACCGTTACAGGATCTTCTTTGCTGTATGCATTCAAGTCACCAATGATGAGTATGTCATCATCTTCAATACCGGTAGGATGAGTCGCTAACCAGACTGTAATAGCTTCAGCCGCCTGAACACGTCTTAAGTTATAACAGCCTTGGCCATCAGACATGTCTTCATTTTCAGCACCACCGCTACTTGAACAACCTTTCGAACGGAAGTGGTTAATGGCTACTGTCAGACGTTCACCCGTTTCTATAGCACGGAATGTCTGCGCCATAGGTGGACGGTTGTGATACTCAAAGGGAAAATCAACCAGATAGGCTGCAGTACCAAATTCAGTCACGGTCATATCGTTGTAGATAAGTGCGACTTTAATTGCATCTCCACCAAGTTCTTCAATTCCACTATCAACATCTGCTGCAATGTTTGGATTTACAAAGCTGTAATGAACTCCATCAGGTGCGATATCGTTGAGTCCATTGACTAAATTTTGAAGTGCGCTCTGCTCACCGAAGCCATCGTTTTCAATTTCTAGCAAACCAATAACATCTGCTTGCATACTCGCGATTGCTGAAATAATTTTTGCACGTTGTCGAACAAATTCTTCGTTAGTATCTGCTCCCCTTGAAGTTGGAAATCCTCCAAGCTCGCCAAACTCATCAGCAATACCATCACCGTTAAAGTAGTTCAGCACGTTGAAGCTCGCAACCCGCAGATTACCACCAGAAAAATCAGGTTCTGACATACGCGCATTGGTCGCAACAATCAACGGTGTTTCAGTTGGGATTATTCGGTACTGACCAAAGCTATAGTCTAAAATACCAACGACAGACGATACTTCATCGCCCGTTCGCAATGTATTCATCGCAGACAACCCGCCTGTTGGATAAATTACATCCGCTGGGTTCTGCCCATTAACACCATCATCTAAAATAACACGATTCAATGCATTGCTAGCAGCAAGCTCAGTGACTTCCACAGAACCCGGTTGGTGTAAATTTGTTGGGTTATAGAGACGACCATTTGACAACGTCACTTCACCATAGCGCCCCAGATTATAGTTATCTGTGACCGTTAGATTACTTCCACTAACCAACATGCCTTCAAGAGACTCTTGTCGATCAGTCGATTCAAAAGGCAGCGAAATAGCTGTTGCAGCGATGAAACCATCTGCACAGTAAACACTATCCTGTGTGGCGTTGAGCTGTGTTTTTCCATACCTTTCAGCAACATTACCGATTACACGGACAATGGAACCTTCGGTTGGCAGTTCACTATCGTAATCGACAAATATACCATCGGATGTAGTATCGTCTGCATCATTGAAACCTTCTTCCTGCTCTTCCTGCATGAAGAAACCGCCCAGTGCAGATACGCTTGATGTAACAACACCTTCTATCACATGTAATTCACCAACTAACAAGGAAGCAAATGCATTACCTTGGATAGTACTAATAAGAGTCGCCTCGTCATAACATTGTCCGAGAAGATCAACAGGTTCCTCAGAACTGCCACCGGTAAATGAGCCTAATGGGAAAGGAGTCGCTGCTGTTGCATTATCAGATTCACCATCATTGGTATCTTTGCCACTGAATATCCAGTTTTCTAAAATAAAGGTACTTCCGTCAGCACCCGTGCCATTGACACGATATGCCCAGCCATCCTTATACTCCCATGGATCACCAGTACCATCGATACCGACATCTCCAAAGACATCAACAACTTCACCATTACAAAATAGCTCGATGGAATCGTCTCCATTAATGCTGGCTGCGCTATCCGTGTAGTCTGGAGCGAAACCAAAGAATGTTGTGAATCCATTTGTTTCAGTTGCTACATAGATGAACGTGCCTGCAGAAACTGGGCCGGCATCAAAGGTTAATTCTTCACCATCGGTGCCACCAGCATTATTTGCAGAGCCAACACCACAGACGCTTAAGTCTGGAATATCTTGAGCTATATAAATTTCAATAGCCTTTGGAACACCACCCGTTAATGGTCCGTCAAACACTCCAGAGAGCATGATTGG
>JAUUZN010000188.1 GCA_030589945.1 Gammaproteobacteria bacterium
GCCGTTGAGATCGGTATGCATCGACTTAAGGCCGAGTACTTACTGGGAGAGTTAGCCAATCAAGGTTTCTTACCAGGGTATGGTTTTCCTAATGGTATTGTTAGTTTAAATACAATAACAGCTGAGCAATTAAGTAAAGAAGAAAAGCAGCGGGATTGGGAAAAACAAAATGGCTATCTAAAACACCGTGAAGATAATCGCCAGCAATCACGTAATTTTCCATCACGTTCTAGAGCGACAGCTATACGTGAATATGCCCCCGGCGCTGATATTGTCATTGATGGCGTTGTTTACCATTCAGAAGGTATCAGTCTTAGTTGGCAGAAGCCGATGAATGAAAAACAAGTTAAAGAGCCTCAGGGATTTTTCCATTCATGGTTGTGTCAACAATGTGGTACATCAGGTTTGGCTCAAAATAGAGAATTAGCTGCTCACTGCGATCATTGTGGACGTGAAGTTAAAGCAGAAAATATTCATGAGTGTTTGCAGCCGAACGGTTTTTCCGTGGATATTGGCTGGCAAACGCATAACGATATTACACGGCCTCATTATTTACCCGTTTTGCCTCCTGAAATAACAGCGGATGGTGACTGGATTCCGTTAGTGCAAGAACAGCTAGGACGATTTAGGACTACGGTCTCAGGTAAAGTGTTATTTTCTAATAGTGGAGTGTCAGGTAGTGGTTATGCCATTTGTTTGGAGTGTGGACGCGCAGCTGATATGCCACATGGTGGTGAGCTCCCTGAGGTATTTAAAAAGCCACATAAGCGATTACGCGGTGGCACTGTAGATGGTTCAAGGGAGTGCAGCGGTAGTCAAGATAGTTGGAAAGTGAAGCCCCGTGTTCATCTGGTTCATCATGATACGACGGATGTCTTTGAACTTCAGCTAAAGAACCTGGAAACTAAATGTTATTTAGATGACAAAATCGTAGCAACAACATTGGCTGTCTCTATACGAAGCGCGGCGGCAGCTGTTTTCGGTATTAATGATGACGAACTTGGATACTCAATAAGTCATAAGGAGATAACCGGTGGCCGAACCTGGTCTATTCTTGTCTATGATAAGGCAGATGGTGGCGCAGGTTATGCCTCTTCAATTGGGCAACGTATCATTCAGATAGCAAATAAAATGTATCAAGGGCTCGAATGTGCTGCGCAATGCGATAAGGCGTGCCATCAGTGTTTACTTACTTATGATACGCAGCATCAAGCAGGTCTTTTAAACCGTGTTACGGCGCTAGAGTGGTTAACCAAAGCATTCCCTAATTTATTAGAGTTGCCATCTGATATGAGAATATTGGGGCCGACTTCGACTATGGAAACGATTCCTTTGTATCAGGCGCTAGATCGCTCGTTGCAAAAGGTGGCTGCAAAATCTGTCCGTATCTATTTAGGCGGCAATGCAGAGAATTGGGATACTGCCTGGGGCGAGCTTCGTCAGAGAATAATGCAGTGGCGTGCACGTGAGTTGACTGTCGAACTAGTGATTTATAAAGAAACGTATTTAAAATTAAGTGATGAAATCAGAAGTCATTTAGCAATAATGATGAATGGCCTGGATGTATTTGTCGCCACCGTGTCTGATGAAGATTCTTCTTCAAGAAGCGTGTTAGTTGCCGAAGTCATCGCAGGCGGTATAACGCGATGGGCATGTGAAGATGAAAGTGTTATTGAGGCAGGGCCTGATTGGGGTCGAGTAGATGAAATACCATTGGTTGTGGCTTATGCCTTAAATAATGTAATCGATGTTGATGAAGTAAGTCTTTCTGAAGTGACAGTTATTTCCGCTACCGGAGATGTAGAGCTCGATATCGATGATGAACTTCATGGTAAGGGCGGTGAATTTGGTGAGCGTTTCTGGGATTTAGTGTTATCTGAGCATAAGGGTTTTACAAAGTTATTTGAAACAGAAGAGATAACAACGATACAGTACACGGATCGTTATCTTAAAACCCCGTTGGGTATTGCGTTATTGCTTCAAGTTTTGAAAGAATTGGATACACGTTACCCGAATAGTTATGGAAGAGTAAAAGCAAAAATCAAAGTAGAAGAAAACCGTTCTGATCACCGTTCAAACTGTCGCACTGTTTGGGATGATTGGTTGAACCAGAAGGATCGTGAGAGAGCAATTGAAGAGGCTTTTGATTATGTTGGGCTTGCCGCCGAAGTAGGCACTTATTCTAGACAACATATGCCACATTTTCGTACGTTGGAAATTAAATTTTCTAGTGGTAAGACAGCGCGCAGTCGATTAGATGAAGGCTGGGGATATTGGGAGGTAGGGTCTGGTTACGGTAATTCATATAATTTTACTGCCAGCTCGGCTAATCAGGGACAATCTATTGCTATGTGGGCTGGTGTATTAACAAAGAAAAGAAAGAACTATAAGACAGCATTTGCATTGAGTATTAGAGAGTAGACATATAGAGAATGAAGAAAGCATTTGTTTTTGGTTGTATGTATTACGTAATTAGTCAGCATGTGGCGGTACTGATGTTTTTACGAAAGTAATACCATACAGTCATATTTTTAAGTCTGGAAATGGAAATGAGGTATGGGGGAATATTGCATTCCTTCTCGTTGAATAAATAAGGTGATGCTATTGTGTTTGAAGCAATAAATAAAACATTGGAATACGCTCGTTTAGAGCTTCTTGACATGGGATTGAGAGGCAATACGTTGCTTCATTTTAGGCAGACTGCAAAAACCCTAGAAATTGTCGATGAGGTTTCATCAGAAATTTATAATATTATCGTCAATCAGCAGAAATCAATGACATTCGGTCCGGTACCAGATTCTTTGGTAGATGATAATGATCAAGTTGATAATACTCAGCCTTTACCTGCACTACTAGAAGAGATGTATGGTGGGTCAAGGCATACTGATACTAAATTACAGACTAAATTAATTTCAGACAAGCTTGATAAACGTTTATTGAGAATCAGTACTGATGCTAGTACGTATTACCAAGAACAAGGCGTGGATATACTATATCTTGCATTAGGTTTTTTGCATTGGTACGAAGATAAGAATTCTGACAAGTTACGTAAGGCACCATTAGTGCTAGTGCCGGTATCCTTGGAAAGATCGACAGCAAGAGAACGCTTTAGGTTGAAGTATACCCAGACTGATTTAGGTCCAAACTTAAGTTTGGCAGCAAAAATGAAAATGGATTTTCAAATTATTTTGCCGGAGATGGAAAGTGAACTGGATGTTATTAATTATTTAGCTTCCGTAGAGACATGCATTTCAAAACAAGTGAGATGGAAGGTGAACGTTAATGAGGTTAGTCTCGGATTTTTCTCTTTCGGTAAGTTTCAAATGTATCAGGATCTTGACCCTGCTAGTTGGCCACAAGAGAAACAACCGGCTGAACATCCAGTTCTAAGTGCATTGCTAGGGAAGGGTTTCTCTGAAGAAATTGATGGTGAGTTGGCCAATAGTTCTTACCGAGACGAACCAGCCCCTGACCTAGTTAATCTTCATTTTGTAAAAGATGCTGACTCTAGTCAAACAGAAGCTGTAATGGCGGTAAAACAAGGATTGAATCTGGTGATTCAGGGGCCGCCTGGTACGGGTAAGTCACAGACGATTACTAATATAATCTCTGAATCCTTAGCTGATGGTAAGCGTATATTATTTGTAGCTGAAAAAATGGCTGCATTGGAAGTTGTAAAACGAAGGCTTGATGAGTGTCATTTGGGTGATGCTGTATTAGAGCTGCATAGTCATAAGAGTAATAAAAAATCAGTTATGGAAGAATTAAAGCGCACTTTAGAGTTGGGTGCGCCAGCAGTGGACGACCGTGCTGTAGAAAAACGTCGCTACACACTTTTAAAGGATCAATTGGATGCGTATTGCCATGATGTGAATACGCCAATACTTAACTCAGATACAAGTTATTTTGACGCTCTCGGTTTTTATCTTCAATTAAAGAAGACGATATCTGAACAAAGCTTACCGGCGTTGAATTTTAGTTCGATGCGTGAATGGAGCAAAGACGATTTCAACGAAGCATGTGCAAAAATTAAGTCATTGGCTGATCATCTAGAGTTGATGGGTGTGCCGGTAGAAAGTGCTTTTTCAGACTCTGTATTGGAAGAGTTTTCACCAATAGATCAGGAAAAAATATCAACATTATTAGAAAAAACCGAAGATTTATTGGTTAAATGTATAAAAGACTCAAATATTCTTGCGAGTGAAATGGGTTTGCAGGCTCCAGTAACTCTTACGGATATACAAATTTTACACAATGCTGCTAGCAGAGCAATTGAAGCTCCCCATTTAGTTGGTTTGAGTTTGACAACAGACGATTGGCAATTGCGTCGAGATCAGATTCGTGAATTGTTAAGTTCGGGGAACGAAATGTCGAATCTTAGACGTATGAATACCGAACAGTTTATTGATCAAGCCTGGGATGCAGACTTGATAGTGACGCGTCAGATTTGGACTACAACGGGCAATAGTTGGTGGCGTTTTCTTTCTGGCGATTTTCGCCAGGCCAAACGAACACTACAGGGTTTATTAAAAAGCAAGCTGCCGAATAACACGACAGGCTGTGTTGCACTGATTGATACCATCTTACAGTATCAGACTCATCGTGGCACATATGAAAAACACCAGCGTTTAGGTATGAGTTTATTTGGTGCTCAATGGCAGGATGAGGGCAGTGACTGGCAAGTACTAACAAAGTTATCGGATTGGGTTATAAATTTATATGATGAAGTCGGCAAAGGAGACCTGCCAAAAGGTGTGCTTCGTTTTTTAGAAGGTAGTAATGATGTACATGACTGGACGCCACGTCTTAATGAATTAGCAATTAATTCAAAGAAAATTGAGGATCAATTGGAAGAGGTTGTTTCTCGGTTGGCCTCGAAGTTATTAAATCAAGGAGATAAGTCAATCTCGGAAACGCCATTAATTTCTATTGTTAAATCTTTGAAGGATTGGAAGGTGTCTTTAGATGGTCTCTATTTGATGACGCGTTATAACCGTATTTGTAATCAGCTTAATAGTCCTGGTTTAGACCAATTTCGGAAGCTCTCACATAGCTGGGTGTTA
>JAUUZN010000067.1 GCA_030589945.1 Gammaproteobacteria bacterium
GTGACAACGAATATGGGGATGCAGACTAATGCCTTGGCAGAGAATCATTACAGCACTTATTTTATTACCCCTTGCCCTTTTTGCAATCTTTGCATTACCCCTTAAAGATTTTTCAGTGGTGATTGCTATCATCGTGTTGATTGGATTCTGGGAATGGTCAGGTTTTATTACACAGTTTTCATTGGTTGCAAGGTTTGCTTATGTTGCGGTCTCTGCTGCGCTCATGTGGTTTGTCTACACTCATTCATTGCCTATTGAATACTGGAATGGATGGATTTTTCCTGAAGAAATTGCTGAGTGGTTAAAACTTCGAGATGCTGCATTCATTAGTGTTATTTTAGGAACTCTATGGTGGTTGGTTGCGTTTGTTCTGGTTATTATTTTCCCAACCATGAGTCAGAGTTATGGAAAAAATATTTTATTAATGTCCGCTATTGGTTGGCTTATTTTGATTCCAACCTGGGTGTCACTCACCGGATTAAGAGGCATTGGATTTGCCTTTGATTATTCACGCGGAAGCGGACTGGTACTCTTTATGCTGTTACTGGTTTGGGCAGCAGATACAGGGGCATTCATTTCTGGAAAACTGCTCGGTAAACATAAACTGGCCCCGCAGTTGAGTCCGAAGAAAACGTGGGAAGGTGTGTTCGGTGGTGCAATTTTAGCGCTTATTCTTGCAGTAGTATCCATTGATTTATTAGACATTCAAAAACAACATTATTTTGGATTAGCAATTCTGAGTGTGGTGATCGTCGCCTTTTCAGTGATTGGTGATTTAACCGAAAGTATTTTTAAACGCATTTCCGGACGTAAAGACAGTGGTCATATTCTTCCAGGTCATGGTGGAATTTTAGACCGCATTGATGGTATTACGGCCACGGCCCCCATCTGTTTATTAGCCTTTGCATTGCTAGGTATCAACTAGTGGCTTCGCAATTGCAGAATGTTTCCATCCTTGGATCTACAGGATCCATCGGTGTCAATACGCTGTCGGTGATGGAAGCAAATAGTGAGCACTATAATGTTTTCGCATTGAGCGCGAATACCAGTCGAGAAAAACTATTCCAGCAGTGCCTAACTTTCAAACCCCATTATGCAGTGATGAGAGATGCGACAGAAGCAGCTCTACTTGCAAAACAGCTTGCCTCGACTTCCACGGAAGTTCTTTCAGGCAATGAAGGCTTAGACTCCATTGCGTCCATGACTGAGGTTGATACCGTGATGTGTGCAATTGTCGGAGCAGCTGGTTTACAATCAACCTTGGCCGCAGCAAGAGCGGGCAAAAAAGTTTTGTTAGCCAATAAAGAAGCCTTGGTAATGTCGGGTTCTTTATTTATGGACGAAATCCGTAATAATAACGCAACGCTCATACCCATCGACAGTGAACATAATGCAATATTTCAATGTTTGCCGGGAGAGCAATCCGAAGCTTTGTTACAGGGTCAAACAAGTTTAGTTGATTTAGGTATTGAAAAAATACTGCTTACAGGGTCTGGCGGTCCATTTAGAACAACGGACATTCATTTACTCCCTTCAATCACACCGGAGCAAGCCTGTAATCATCCTAATTGGTCGATGGGTCAAAAGATATCCGTTGACTCAGCAACCATGATGAACAAAGGCCTGGAGTATATTGAAGCCTATTGGTTATTCTCTGCAGCCATCGATCAAATCGAAATTATTGTACATCCCCAAAGTGTGGTTCATTCGATGGTTCAATATAAGGACGGTTCAGTTCTTGCTCAGCTAGGCTTACCCGATATGCGAACACCCATTGCACATGGACTAGCATTTCCTCAGCGTATTGAATCGAATGTTGGTAGTCTTGATTTCACCAACCTTTCTAATTTGACCTTCGAAGCCAGTGATGAGATTCGCTTCCCTTGCTTACGTCTAGCGAAGAATGCCTTGAAATTAGGAGGCTCTGCATCAACAATATTAAATGCGGCCAATGAAGTTGCTGTTCATTCATTTCTCAGTGGAGAGATTAAGTATACGGACATAGCAACAACCATAGAATCGGTATTGGAGCTGCAAGGACCTAAAGATATTCATTCCATTGAGGCTGTGGTCGATGTTGATCAATGGGCGCGGAAATCGGCTATACAACATATTAAGGAACAGAATTAATTATGATCGGTAGTTTTTTATGGAATGCCGCATCCTTTGTGGTTGCACTCGGGGTGCTTGTGACCATCCACGAGTTTGGACATTTTTGGGTTGCAAGAAAACTCGGGGTCAAAGTGCTCCGATTCTCCGTTGGATTTGGTAAGGCACTCTGGAGCCGTACTGCGAAAGATGGCACAGAATATATTATTGCTGCAATCCCTTTGGGTGGTTATGTAAAAATGCTCGATGAAAGAGAAGGTGAGGTTGCTGAACATGAGAAGCACCTTGCATTCAACCGTCAGAAAGTTATGAGTCGTATCGCCATTGTTCTTGCGGGTCCCGCAGCTAACTTTCTCTTGGCTATATTTGTTTATTGGTGGATGTATGTCATTGGTGTCCCAGCTTTAAAGCCCTATCTTGGTGAAATACCTGTCAGTTCAATAGCAGCTGAGGCGGGTATTGAAAGTGGTGATTTAATCATTGCTATCGACAATAGAGAAGTCGGTAATTTTCGAGAGGTCAGCCTTGCAGTTGCCCGCAGGATGGGTGAAAAGTCGACACTCAGTATGAAGGTTCGACATAGTTCCGAAACCATTGTCCGAGAATTCAAACTGGACCTTACTGATTGGCAACTAGATTCGAAACAGCCCGATGTATTAGGTTCTTTAGGTCTGGTTCGATGGCAGCCGAATTTCCCACCCATTCTTGGAGAAATTCTTCCTAATGAAGCGGCAAGTCGGTCGGGTCTGCAGACTGGTGATGTTATTAATAGCATTGATGGTCAGGTCACGAGCAGTTGGATTGATGTGGTTCAACTTATTTCTAAGAGCCCAGATTCTGAACTGACCTTTAATATTAATAGAAACGAGCAGATAAACAATATTAAGGTACGAGTAAGCAGTCGTGAAGTCGATGGTAAAAAGTTGGGGTTTTTGGGTGTCAGTCGCCCAGAACTCTCAGAAGAGCATCGAAAAATGATAGAAAGCATGGCATATCGGCAGCAATTTAGCTTTTTTAGTGCTATTGGGCAGGGAATTGATAAAACATGGGAAATAACACTACTAACTTTTCGATTTATCGGTAAAATATTCACCGGTGAAGTATCTCCTAAGAATTTAGGAGGCCCGATTACGATTGCACAGGGTGCAGGGGCCTATGCGAGTTATGGATTTGTATTTTTCCTAAACTTTTTGGGGATGATTAGTGTCAATTTGGGAATTATAAATCTATTACCAATCCCCGTACTTGATGGTGGCCATTTATTTTATTATCTGGTTGAGTTGGTTCGTGGTAAACCGTTGTCGGAATCATTTCAAGAAGTCGGTTATCGCGTCGGAATGGTATTGGTCCTCAGCTTGATGGTATTTACAATATTTAACGACATTAGCCGATTGTAAGATCTATTTACAATCTGTATTGAATTAGACTGAACTAATCGGACAATAATGTTTCATATAGTGACGGTCTATTACTTATAAATGATTTATAAATGTCTTATAAATGATTAATAGAATTAAAATAAACAATAAATTTTGGAAGTAAATGATAAATTTTAGAAATATTTTTGTAGCGTTGAGCGCCTTCTGTATTCACACTCAGCTTTTTGCAGCAGAAATAGACGAGAATACTCCGGCTATAACAGAGACTACTTCTGAATTAACATCGGGGGTTGATGATGGCTCCTTCGCGATTTCTGACATCAAGGTTCTTGGTCTTCAGCGCGTTGAATTAGGCACATTCTTTACCTTTTTGTCGGTGCGAGTCGGTGAAACGATTGATGCAGTGCGCATACCATCTATCATTCGTTCTATCTATCGTTCGGGCTCATTTGACGATGTAGAAGTGATGCACAATGGTTCAACCATGATCATCAGTGTCGTTGAGCGTCCCACCATTGGCAGTTTGGAATTTGATGGAAACTCAGCAATTAAAACTGAGGACTTAGAAAGAGGTCTTAAGGCCAGTGGTTTTGCAAAGGGTGAAGTGCTCGATTCCGCATTACTGTCTCACATCAGCCAAGATCTCGAAAAACAGTATTTTTCCTACGGTAAATACAGTGTAAAGGTTGAACATAAAATTGTTCAACTGCCCAGAAACCGAGTTGATATTACCTTTAACATTAAAGAAGGCGAAGCCGCTCAGATTAAAAAAATCAACATTGTGGGCAATCAAAGTTTCACTGATGAAGAAATTCTTGAACAATTCGAGTTATCCACTGGCGGTTGGTTTAGTTACTTTACCGACGACAACCAATACGCAAAAGAAAAATTATCCGGTGATATTGAAACCTTGCGCTCATTTTATCTCGATCGTGGTTACATCAAGATGGAAATCGTTTCGACTCAGGTGGCCATTACTCCTGAAAAGGATGGTGTTTATATCACTCTGAATATTGATGAGGGTGATATTTATTCCATCAGTGGCATTAAATTCACCGGTGAGACCATCATCTCTCCTGATGCATTAAGACGTACCGTTTTTCTTAAAGATGGTGATACATACTCGGGTGCGGCCATTACCTATGCTGAAGAATCGATTACCCAATTACTCGGTTATCGTGGTTATGCGTTTCCAAATATTCAAACCTTGCCGGACATCAACGAAGAAACTAAAGAAGTCGAGCTGACTTTTTATATTGATCCGTCCATGCGTACCTACATTAATCGCATTAATTTCAGCGGAAATTTAAAAACCGACGATCATGTACTGCGACGAGAAATGCGCTTAATGGAAAGTGCGACCATGGCGACATCATTGGTTGAACGTTCTAAACTCAGACTAGAGCGACTTCCTTATCTTGAAGAAGTAAATGTTGAAACACCAAAGGTATTAGGCTCAGAAGATCTTGTAGACATTAACTTCTCCGTTAAGGAACGCCCTTCCGGTACCATTGGTGGTGGACTCGCATTTTCAGATTTACAAGGTTTAATGCTTAACGCCAACATTACCCAAGATAATTTTTTAGGTTCAGGCGACCAGATGTCATTGGCACTGAATACTTCAAAAGCATTCAAGACATTGAGTTTTAATTTTGCCGATCCTTATTATACGGTTGACGCTGTTTCTAGAGGTTGGGGTCTATTCACCCGTAAGACTGATTTTGGGAACTTAAATATCGCAGGTCAAACCTTGGATACCATTGGCGGTAATCTTTCATACGGTATACCAATGAATGAAGTCTCGAGACTCAACCTTGGGTTTTCGTTTCAAGACTCTTTATTAAAATCTGGGCAACCTGTTTCAGAGCAAATTAGAGACTTTTTTGCATCCACTGGACAGGACATCGATGTCGAACCTGAACTGGATTTTTCATTGGTCACTTTAAATCTAGGCTGGTCAAGAAATACTTTAAATCGTGGACTTTTTCCTGACGCTGGAACATCACAGCTTGTCACTATGAACTTTACAGTTCCTGGCAGTGACATGGAATATTATAAGATCAATTATAAGTTGGATTATTATTATCCAATTGCTACAGGTTGGAGCATCTTGTTTAGGGCCAATTTATCTTTTGGTGATGCATACGGAGATGGAAAGGGTAGTGGTGGAGCTAGATTGCCCTATTTTGAAAACTTCTATGCCGGTGGCTCAACCACTATGCGTGGATTTGATACCAATACCATAGGACCACGAGAAATATTCAGAACGCCGACCTATGGACCAACTCTTCCGGGAACTGATCCTGGTGATATACCAACAACGGTTCCTTTACCTTCAGAATTTGATAGAATAACGGTTAATAATAGAGCCGTGGGTGGTAATGCGCGGGTACTGGGTGGCATAGAACTGATTGTACCTACACCCTTTGCAGATGGTAATCGTTCAATTCGAACCAGTATCTTCTATGATATTGGTAATGTTTGGGACACTCATTTTTCTCGTGAGCGTTACAGTGATCTTGATGCCGCAGAATTAGCGATTATTCCTGATTACAGTGACCCTGGTACTTATCGTACATCAGCGGGTATATCTGTTCAGTGGATTTCGCCCATGGGCCCCCTTATTTTCAGTCTATCAAAACCGCTGAAGCAGGAAGCTCAGGATCGAACAGAAACATTTTCGTTTAATATTGGAAAAACATTTTAAATCATTAATTAGTATATTTATTGGAGAAAAAAATGAACAAGCGTTTTATTTTAGGTGCGATTATCGCAATGTTATCAATGGGCATATCAACAGGTCCGCTAACAAGTACTATACTTGCAGCAGACTTAAAAATTGCAGTGGTTAATGTACGAGCAGTCGCTACACAGATTCCTCAACGTGATTCAATTGCTGCTGCATTACAACAAGAATTCAAAGAGCGTGGTGATGAACTACGGGCAATTGAAGATGACATTAAGAAAATGCAAGCGAAAGGCCAGGCCGATCAATTGACCATGAGTGAGCAACAAAAAACAGAGTTGATTCGAAACATTCAGGAAAAAGCGGGTGGCTTTAAATTAAAGCAACAGGCTTTCCAAGAAGATTTTAAAGGCCGTAGTGATGCAGAGCAGCGAAATATGCTTATCCTTATTAAGAAGGCTATCGATCAGGTTGCACTGGCTGATAGTTACGATATTGTTCTTCAAGCGGAATCTGTCGCTTATATCAGTGATCGAGTTGATATTACTCAAAAAGTTATTGCACTGATGGCAGATCCTAAATTTAACTAGTCGACTTTATCTTATAGCATGCTAAGTCTTGCTGAAGTTGCAAAATCAATTGGTGCTGAGCTGGTCGTTCGGTTAAATGGCGAACAGCCAAGTACCGAACAGGCCCTAGATAATGGGACTGTTCGGGTAGACTCAATTGCAGATATACATCTGGCCACAGCGAGTCAGCTGAGCTTCATAACAGGCGCTGAGTATCTACAATATTTAGATACTTCAGAGGCCGCAGCAATTATAACAAGCCCGAACATCGCTGCAGATCGTTCGGGTATTTTTTTATTGATGGATAATCCCTACCTCGGTTATGCAAGAGCCGCACAACTTTTCGATACCACTCCCAAGCTACCGATTTTAATCCACGAAACCTCTGTGATTGACGAGACTGTCAAACTTGGTGATGCTGTATCAATTGGCCCACAGGTTAGTATTGAATCTGGTTGTGTGATTGGTGATGGGGTTAGCATTGGCGCAGGTTGTCATCTGGGTAAAAATGTTAAAATTGGTGCTCATTCGAGGCTGTGGAGTGGCGTTAATATTTATCACAATGTTCAGTTGGGTGATCATGCTATTTTGCATAGTGGCTGTACCATAGGATCTGACGGATTTGGCTTTGCCAATGATGCTGGTCAATGGGTTAAAATTCCTCAACTTGGCTCTGTGGTCATTGGTGATTATTTTGAAGCCGGCGCAAATACATCCATTGACAGGGGAGCGCTAAACAACACCCAAATTGGCAATTGTGTTAAACTCGATAATCTCGTACACATTGCCCATAATGTTGAAATTGGTGACCGAACAGCCATTGCTGGAATGACCGGAGTGGCGGGTGGAACAAAAATTGGCAAGGCATGTACCATTGCAGGCCGAGTGAGTATTATTGGTCATCTTGAACTTTGTGATAATGTACATATTACCGTTGCTACTCTAATTACAAAATCAATCACTGAACCAGGCGTTTATTCTTCCGGTGACGTTGCACTGAGCAACAAGGACTGGAAACGCAAAACAGTCAGGCTCAAACAGTTAGATGCTTTATTTGGTAAAGTAAAACAGGTCGAGAAAGATCTAAAGAATATTAAACAGGATAAAAACTAATAATGACACAGCAGACGGATAATACAGAACTTTCTCCCTTGGATATTCATCAAATCATGCAGTATCTACCGCATCGATATCCTTTTTTGTTAATCGATAAAGTAATTGATTATAAAATAGGTGAATACTTACACGGCATAAAAAATGTCACCATGAACGAACCTTGTTTTACCGGTCACTTCCCTAACCGACCGGTTATGCCTGGCGTTTTAATTCTCGAAGCACTGGCTCAAGCAACCGGTGTTCTTGGATTTAAAACCATGGACAAAAAACCTGATGATAAATCATTGTATTACTTTGTAGGCATCGATAAAGCAAGGTTTAAACGACCTGTTGAGCCAGGCGATGTGGTACATCTACATGTTAAACAATTGAAGAGAAAACGCGACATCTGGAAATTTGATGCCAAGGCTATTGTCGACGGAACCGTGGTCTGTGCCGCGGAACTCATGTGCGCACATAAAGAGCTTCCATAGATTGACCAACAACACTCAACCAGACGTTCACCCAACAGCCATCATCGCAGATTCAGCGAATCTGGCAACGGGCGTTAAGGTTGGACCCTATTCAATCATTGGTGAAGAAGTCAGCATTAATAGTGGTACAGTGATTGGGCCCCATGTTGTCATTAATGGTCATACAACAATAGGTCGCAATAACCAGTTTTTTCAATTTTCTTCTATCGGTGAAGTTAATCAAGATAAAAAATACGCAGGTGAGAATACACAAACCATTATTGGTGATAATAACGTGTTCCGTGAATGTTGTACCATTCATCGTGGCACGGTGCAGGACAATGGCATTACCCGTATTGGAAATGATAACCTGGTGATGTGTTATACACACATTGCCCATGATTGTAATATTGGTGATCACACCATTCTTGCGAATAACTCTACCTTGGCAGGTCATGTCCACGTAGGCGATTGGGCGATACTGGGTGGTTTTGCAATGATCCATCAATTTGTCCACATTGGTGCGCATGCTTTCACCGCCATCAGCAGTATTGTCATTAAGGATATTCCGCCCTTTGTCATGGTTGAAGGTCGACCCGCTCGTCCACGAACGGTGAATTCCGAAGGTCTTAAACGTCGTGGTTTTGCTGCTGAAAACATACTCGCCATACGCCGTGCATTTAAATCAATCTATCGACAAAAATTATCACTTGAAGATGCACTCAAAGATATCAACGAGCAATCTGAAATGACCACTGAAGTTACGGAATTGGTTAATTTCATCAATGCTTCGAGTCGCGGTATTATTCGTTAGCGGCCGGTTGAGCATCGACATTTTTAACAGATGATAGTCCCTAATCACTTACCTTTTAATGACGCACCTTTAAAGATAGCTATCGTTGTGGGCGAAGATTCTGGTGATCTTCTGGGTGCTGATCTCGTGAAAGCGTTCCAAGCACAATTTTCTAGTATTGAATTTATGGGCATTGCGGGTCCTCAAATGCAAAAGTTAGGAGTTGATTCTATTTATGAGATGGATCAACTTTCAGTGATTGGTATTTGGGCAATTTTAAAACGATTACCAAAACTCCTTAGGTTAAGAAAATCTCTCACTGAAAAAATTATTCACTGGCAACCGGATCTGTTCATTGGAATTGATGCTCCAGAATTTAATTTAGATCTAGAGAAAAAATTAAAAATATCAGGAATTAAAACCGTTCATTATGTGAGTCCTTCGGTTTGGGCGTGGCGAGAAAAGAGGATCTTCAAGATTAAGTCAGCCGTTGATTATATGTTGACCTTATTCCCCTTTGAGACTGCAATTTATAATCAACATAATATTCCAGTGACCTGTGTTGGTCATCCTTTGGCAAAAATGTTGGCACTTGAACCCGATGTCTCATTGGCCCGAAGAGAGCTAAAAATAAATTTAGATGCCAAGGTTTTAGCCATTTTACCTGGAAGTAGGGGCAGTGAAATAAAATTTCTCGGAGAGTTGTTTATTGAAGTTGCAGGTAAACTGACTCAGTCCGATAAGACATTGGTTGTTGTGGTTCCTCTGGTTAATGAACGGCGCACGAGACAATTTAAAGAGATACTCTCGCGTATTCAAAAGTCCCATTATCCACAATTGAAGATACAATTGGTGGCGGGTCAATCTAGGCAAGTAATGTGTGCAGCTGATGTGGTTCTGTTAGCTTCAGGGACTGCGACTTTAGAAGCAATGCTGCTAAAAAAACCGATGATCGTTGCCTATAAAGTTTCAGCATTCGGCTTTATGATCTATAAAAAGTTACTCACCATTAACCACTTTTCACTGCCTAACTTACTCATGTCAAAGCCGAAAGTGCTAGAACTTATGCAACAGGATGCAACCATAGAAAAGGTGGCTTTTGCCACTCAGGAAGCGCTGAAAAATGGCTTATCAGTATCCATGAAAGAAGAATATCGTGACATTCATGAGTCTTTAAAATTGGGCGGTGGAGAACGAGCGGTTTCGAGTCTTTCAGAGTTTTTTCAGCTCAAAGGAGGGTAATAACGCTCTATTTTAAAATTTGACGTCCTATTCCCAGCAATACAACCTTCTGGTCATTTCACTTTTATCCCTATTACAGCTAAAAAAGCATCCACACTTAAAGTATTACATTAACTTCTAGCTCTAATATTATGATTTAATTGAAACAATTAATATACTAACTATAAAAGATTAATAAAACGACTTAACTTATTGTTTTTAAACAATAAAATATGCTGCTTTTAGTGTGTTTTTGCTTGACAAGTCTACCTCTGCATCAATATAGTGTTCAATTGTGGAGAAAAGTGACACAAAGTGGATCAAACGTGGGTCCATCGTGGATAATAAGGGTTTCGAAGCCCAGCCAAGCAGGAATAACCGGTAATCATGTTTAGAGGTGCAAACTCAATTAATCTAGATGCTAAGGGTCGAATCGCGATCCCTGCGAAGTATCGTGAGCGCCTGAGAGAAAGTTGTGATGGTCAAATTATCGTTACCATCGATCTTGAACAACCCTGCTTAACACTGTTTCCCCTACCTCATTGGGAGCAATTGGAACGTCAGCTGCAAAGCTTATCGAATACTAATTCAGTCCATCAAAGTATAAAAAGACTACTACTGGGTCACGCCTCAGAATGTGATTTGGATAAAAATGGTCGCGTATTGCTTCCAGCAGTACTTAGAGAGCATGCCGGTCTAGATAAACACTTATTGTTAGCAGGAATGGGAAGCACTTTCCAAATTTGGGATGAGACGCAATGGAATGATCGTATTCGTCTCGATATGCAGGCTCATTCTAGTCAAGACCTCGATCCGGATAAGATTCCGGATCTGAAATTTTAGAGTAATGACAACAACATTTAAGCATGAAACGGTTTTACTCAATGAAGCCGTAGATGCTCTAGCGATTAAGTCCGATGGGTTTTATATCGATGGAACCTATGGACGAGGTGGGCATAGCCAACTGCTTCTCAAGCGGTTAGGTCAACAAGGTCGACTGATGGGAATTGATAAAGATCCATTAGCGATTTTGCATGGTAGTGAGATACAAAAACAGGATGACAGACTGACAATGTCTCAAGGTTCTTTTGCCAATATTAGGGCGCTGGCTGAAAACGGGAATTACCTGGGCGAAGTTGACGGCGTACTTCTTGACCTTGGAATGTCTTCACCACAGATTGATGATGCAGAACGAGGTTTCAGTTTTTTAAGAGATGGACCTTTAGATATGCGTATGGACCCCACATCCGGTATCAGTGCCGCGCAGTGGTTAAATAGTGCTGAAGAAGATGAAATTACCGAGGTGATAAAACGTTTCGGCGAAGAAAAGTTCGGTAAACGAATTGCTAAGGCCATAATTGAATATCGTAAAACCAACCCATTACAGACAACCCACCAATTGGTTGAAATTATTGATCAGGCGGTACCGGTCAAAGATAAATTTAAACATCCCTCGACACGAACCTTTCAAGGGATCCGTATTTTTATCAATGAAGAATTATCTGATCTCGAACGGGCTTTGGATGGAATATTAGAAGTGCTTAGACCCGGTGGTCGCATGGTGATCATCAGTTTTCATTCACTAGAAGACAGAATCGTTAAGCGCTTCATCCGCAAGCATGTACAGGGTGATCAATATCCAAAGGGCGTTCCTATCTTGGATAGTGAATTGAATCGTCGACTCAAATCTATGGGTAAAGCCATCAAGGCCTCTGCTGAAGAGATTCAGGCAAACCCTCGTTCAAGGAGTGCGGTGATGCGAGTTGCCCAGAAGGTCGCATGAGGCTTAACCATTGATGAAACGATCGTTGAAGAAACAGACGTTAAAAATCCCCAATGCTATGACCGCTGTTGTTAGCGGATTGTTTAAGGATCAGTGGGTTAATTTTTTACTGGTCTCAGCCATTATGATCTCAGCCTTTACGCTGATCATAAAGAGTCATGAACAACGTCAGTTGTATGCAGATTTAGAAAATTTAGAACAGCATCGAGATCAACTCGATATTGAATGGCGTCAACTAAGACTTGAGCAACGAGTGATGGCTGAGCACTCAAGACTAGAAGAAATAGCTAAAAACAAACTGGGTTTGAAAAATCTCGATCTAAAATCGGAGCGAATTGTTCGTCGAGTCAATGAAGACTAAATCTAAACAACCAATAGATACAATGGATCCGCATTCTTCGTGGCGGTTCTATCTTGTGTTGGGTTTATGTTTGAGCTTATTCGCAGGGCTTGCGGTTCGTGCAGCCTGGATACAGGTTTTAGACAATGATTTTCTCAAGAGCCAAGGTAAATCTAGAACGGTTCGAAATCAGGTGATTGAAAGTCATCGTGGCGTCATCACCGATCGCAACGGCATAGAATTAGCTTCGAGTATTCCAGTGAAATCACTTTGGGTGAATCCAACGCGTTTATTTAAAGAAAAAACAAAGTATCCAGACCTGTTTGAAACGACGGCCTGGGCACAGCTGGCATCTATTTTAGAAATGAGTGTTAGTGATTTGACTCACTGGGTTGAGAAGCGTCAAACGAGAAAGTTTGTTTGGCTCAAGCGTCAACTTGAACCGACTCATTCGGCAATCATCAGGCGTTTAAAAATTCCAGGAATCAACCTCGAAACGGAATCTAAGCGTTATTATCCAACCGCTGAAGTTTCCGCACATATTGTTGGTTTTACTGATATTGACGATCGGGGCATAGAAGGCATTGAAAAGGCATTTGATGATCAGCTCCAGGGTGAAAACGGTCGCAGAATAATATTGAAAGACCGACGGGGAAATCCCATCGAGCAGGTCAATATTTTGGAGACTGCTCAGTCTGGGGATAACTTAACCTTATCTATAGACATTAGAATTCAAACCAGTGCCTATAAAAGTTTAAAGGCAGCGGTCAAACGTTACCGTGCAAAGGCGGGTTCCGTGGTAGTCCTAGACATCGATACTGGTGAAGTCTTGGCGATGGTTAATCAACCCTCCTATAACCCTAATAATCGGAAAAATAGGGTTGTCAGTGCAATGAGAAACCGAGCTATAACCGATGTGTTTGAGCCGGGTTCGACCATCAAGCCATTGACTGCGATTAGTGCACTGAGTAGCGGTAAGTATCGCTCCAATAGCATTATTGATACGTCTCCTGGGTTAATTAGAGTCGGCGGTCGTTGGGTTAGGGACGGAAAGAACAACGGCTCAATCAGTGTCAGTGATGTGATTAAAAAATCGAGCAATGTCGGAGTGACTCGAATTGCTTTGAGTTTAAGCGACGAGGAGTTTTTAGAAAGTTTTTATAAGGTGGGTTTTGGTGTGGATAATTCCACAGGATTCCCTGGAGAGACCAGTGGCCATCTCAATATTCGAAAAAATTGGTCGGCCATAGAAAAAGCAACGCTCTCTTTTGGATATGGTTTGGATGTCTCAGCATTACAATTGGCAAAGGCTTACTCAATTATTGGTGGACTCGGTAAGGATCGACCTATTTCATTATTAAAAGTTCAGGCTCCGGTTATCGCCAATCAGGTTATTGAACCTTATATTGCTCGCCAAGTGATCGGCATGATGGAGCAGGTTGTCTCCACCACGGGTACGGGTAAAAAGGCGCAGGTTGCAGGTTATCGAATTTCGGGAAAAACAGGTACAGCACGTAAGGCTGTTGCCGGTGGATACGGTGATGAGTATTTCGCTCTATTTGCAGGTGTTGCTCCAGTGCGTAATCCACGTGTTGCCATAGTGGTGATGATTGATGATCCTCAGGGTGAAGATTACTACGGCGGTGATGTAGCAGCTCCCGTGTTTGCAGAAGTTATGGAGCAGGTGTTACGCACACTCAATATCGCTCCAGATGCTATTGGTGGTAAACAATTCACCGTTGCCAGTTTGGAAGGTGCACGATGAATCCGCATCCTCAGTACCAATGTGATATTGATGATCTTATGAACGCCATTGGTGCCTCATTATCGAATTCAATAGCACCTGAATTCATCGTCTGTACTGGATTGGTTGAAGATTCTAGGAAAGTTTCAAGGGGTGCTCTTTTTATTGCTCGCCCTGGACTTGAAAATGATGGTCGCCGATTTATCGACCAAGCAACAGAAAATGGTGCACTTGCAATTGTCTGTGAAAAAACAGATATCGAGCAGTTTAGCCAGGCAACGAAATGTAAAATTTCTGTCTATAGCGTCAGCAACATTGCAGATAAATTGGGCACTCTTGGCGATATATTCTATCAACATCCAAGTCGTAATATGAATATTATTGGGGTTACAGGCACCAATGGAAAAACCTCCTGTACACAACTGATTGCTCGAGTTGTCGATAATCTGAAGAAGAATGTTGCTGTTATGGGCACACTCGGTAATGGAAGAATTGACGAACTGGTAGAAACAGGAAATACCACCATTGATGCTCTGACCTTACAATCTCATTTGGCAGATTTTAAAGCTCAAAATATTGAATTGGTATGTATGGAAGTTTCTTCACATGCCTTGAAGCAAGGGCGTGTTAACGGCATTGATTTTAACATAGCCCTGTTCACCAACCTCACCCGAGATCATCTCGATTATCATGGGGATATGGAACATTACGCCGAGGCGAAAAAATTATTGATGATAAAACCCGGGCTTGAAACAGTCGTCATCAATGCAGATGATACCTTGGGTTCTGAGATGCTCAAGAGTGATGAAATCAAAGCCAAAAAGTACTCATTCAGTATTACTCCCATTAATGCTAGAAGTCCGTCAAATTCAGTTTGGACAGAATCGGTAGAATTTCACGATTCTGGCATCGAAGCAGAAATAGCAACACCCTGGGGTGGCGTTCATTTTAAAACATCGATGATAGGCCAATTCAATTTAAGTAACTGTTTAGCAGTAATTACCACCCTAGGTTCTATGGGATATGACCCTGTTGCAGTGGCAGAGCAATTGGAGTTTATGGCCTTTGTAAAAGGACGCATGGAACGATTTGGTGGTGATGATAAGCCCTTGGTTATTGTTGATTATGCGCATACCCCAGATGCACTCAAGCATGTCCTTAAGGCTATAAAACCACACACCAATCATAAACTCTGGTGTATCTTCGGTTGTGGTGGAGATCGTGACCGTGGTAAACGAAAAGAGATGGCAGCAATCGCAGAAAGCTATGCTGATTTCCTCGTTTTTACCAGTGATAATCCTCGAGGCGAACCCGTAGAGGAAATCATTTCAGAAATGCTCGCGGGCCTTATCCGTCCGTCATCATGCATTGTCGAATATGATCGGGAGATGGCGATACGCAATACCATTTCTAAATCGGTGATTGGTGATGTCATTCTTGTTGCTGGGAAAGGTCATGAGCAATTTCAACAGATTGGAAAAGAAAAGATTGCTCATTCGGATGTTGATGTTGTTACAAGAGCCATTGAAGTTGGGAGTTGGTCATGATCAATATGACACTCTCTCAAGCGGCAAACTGTACTCATGGTGAACTATTCTCTGCTCATGGAGATGAGCAGCTTACATTTAGCAACGTTGCAACCGACACACGTTCCCCCATGCCACAAAGTTTATTCATTGCACTGAAGGGTGACAATTTCAATGCGCATCAATACCTTGACCAAGCTCAAGCTCAGGGAGCTGTGGCCTGTTTGCTTGATGAAACGGTGGAAACGTCACTACCCGTTATTAGTGTAAAAGATACCGGCTTAGCCATGGGCGAACTTGCAAGTTATGTACGTGATGATCTTGCCTTACCCTGCATTGGTGTGACCGGAAGCTGTGGTAAAACCACCGTAAAGGAAATGATTGCCTGTATTCTTCAGGTTAAAGGCAAAGTGCTCTCGACCCGCGGTAACTTTAATAATGCCGTTGGAGTGCCTTTAACACTGTTCA
>JAUUZN010000058.1 GCA_030589945.1 Gammaproteobacteria bacterium
CTGGAACAAAAACGCTCTCCATCACAATTTCACCGGTGATGGATGCTCTGAGTGAAAATTTACCCTCAATTTTAGGTGCCGACAAACCTTCCATACCGCGTTCAAGAACGAATCCACGGATCACACCCTCAAGTTTTGCCCAAACAACAAAAACATCGGCAACAGGAGAATTGGTGATCCACATTTTATTGCCGGTGAGGGTATAACCACCATCAACCTTGGTAGCGCGTGTTGTCATTGAAGCCGGATCGCTCCCTGAATCGGGTTCCGTCAGTCCAAAACATCCGATTAACTCACCGGAGGCGAGTTTTGGTAGATACTTCTGTTTAGTCACCTCAGACCCATAACTATAGATGGGAAACATCACTAATGAAGATTGCACGCTCATTGCGCTACGATAACCACTATCAACTCGCTCAATTTCTCTAGCAATAAGGCCATAGCTGACATAGTTAATCTCACTTCCACCATATTCAGCAGGTAAAGTTGAGCCAAGTAGCCCGAGTTCACCCAACTCACGCATGATATTAGGATCGAACACTTCATTACGATTAGCCATTAAGATGCCAGGCTCTAATTTGTTTTGACAATAGTCATTTGCGGCATCGCGGATCATGCGTTCTTCTTCGGTTAATTGTTCTTCAAGGAAGAATGGATCTTGCCAGTTAAAGGCTGTTTTAGATGAGCTCATTAATGTGTCCTGTGATCATTTATGCATTGATAGATGCGAATTCTACACCAGATAGCCTGTAATCCAACCCCCCTAAATGGGGGATTTTTAAAAAACTAACTTTTAGACCAAACCTGTGAGTCTGGAATGAGTACGGTTAAACCATCGAGTTCTTCTGTCACTTTAATTTGACAGCTTAGACGGCTATTTGCTTTAGGTTTTTTTACCAGTTTGAGTTTTATTCGTTCTTGTGCGCTTGCAAAGCCGATTTTTTTTCTCCAAGACTGTTCAATATAGCAGTGACAGGTCGCACAGGTCATCGCACCACCGCATTCGGCTAAAATACCTTCCACCATATTGATAACAGCACCGTGCATGACGGTAAGACCAACAGCGACGTCAACCTGAGTGGTTTTACCATCTATGCTTTGGTAATTAATGAGTGGCATCTGATTATTTCTCTTGCTAATTCAACAGACGAGATTGTACTAAATTTAATCTTTATTCGTCGAGTGTTTAAATACTGATACTGTTATAATTTCAAACAATATTTTCTTTCAATATAATTCTTTCAATAATTTTTTTAATAATAAAAGACGAGTTAACATGATACCAAGAACCATATATGAATCGGAACATGAGCAGTTTCGTGATTCTGTGCGTAAATTTTTAGAGATTGAAGCCGTTCCTCATCACCCTCAATGGGAGAAGGATGGACAGATTGATAGAGGCCTTTGGAACAAGGCTGGGGAACTGGGCATGCTTGCACCCACCGCGCCCGAAGAGTTCGGTGGTGTCGAGGTTGATTTTCGCTATAACGCAATTGTTACTGAAGAAGTGAATCGATTGGGATTAAGCGGCATCGGTTTTTTCCTCCACTCAGACATTGCGGTTCCCTACATCTTGCATAATGGCAGCCAACAACAGAAAGAAAAATACATTCCTGGCTGCATTAATGGTGACACCATTGTTGCGATTGCCATGACTGAACCGGGTACTGGTTCAGATCTCCAAGGTATTCGCACCTCTGCAGTTAAAGATGGTGAGGATTACATCATTAATGGCTCAAAAACATTCATCACCTGTGGTCAACAGGCAGACGTGGTTATTGTTGTCTGTGTGACGGATCCAACTGCGGGCTCTAAAGGGTTAAGCTTGATTTTGGTTGATGATGGTACTCCAGGATTTGAGAAAGCCTCAAATCTTGAAAAAATCGGCCTCAAGGCGCAGGACACTTCAGAACTGGTTTTTCAAGATGTGCGCGTACCTAAAGAAAATCTCTTAGGTGAAGAGGGCATGGGTTTTGTTTATCTGATGCGAGAATTACCTCAGGAACGGCTGTCGATTGCTGTTGCAGCAATAGCTTCGGCAGTTTCGGTTCTTGAGCAAACTGTAGAATATGTGAAAGAACGTAAGGCATTTGGCAAACCCATTGCAGCATTTCAAAATACTCAGTTTAAGCTTGCCGAGATGGATGCTGAAGTCAGCTGTGTGCGCGTTTTTGTAGACCGTTGTCTTCAGTTACTTGTAGAAGGGAACCTTGATACCGTGACCGCTTCTAAAGCAAAATTATTGGCCTCTGACTTACAGTTTGAAGTTGCACATCAGTGTTTACAACTTCATGGTGGTTATGGCTATATGTGGGAATACCCCGTTGCACGTGCCTTTGTTGATTCAAGAGTACAGAGCATCTATGGCGGCACTAATGAAATAATGAAACTAATTATTGGACGAGAACTATTATCATGAGTAAAGTATCATGAGTAAAGTATCATGAGTAAAGTATCATGAATCTCTCAGGAAAAATTGCAGTAGTAACGGGTGGCGCCTCTGGTCTGGGTGAAGCGACTGTAAGAGCCTATGTAGACAAATTAGTTAAGGTTGCCATATTTGACATGGATGAGGTTCGAGGGGCAGCTCTTGTGGACGAGTTGGGTGCAGAAAACATTTCTTTTCATCCTGTAGATGTGACCAGTGAAGAGTCCGTAAAAAATGCTATTGATGAAGTGATGACCCAGTATGGTGCTATACATATTTGCAATAATTTTGCGGGAATTGGCCCAGCCATGAAAACCTTTGGCAAAAAAGGCCCTCATACGTTAGATCTTTTTAAAAAGGTTGTGGAAGTTAATCTTATTGGGACCTTCAATGTAGCACGCCTAGTTGCCGAGCAGATGTCAAAAAATGAACCCATGGATGATTCAACCTGTCGTGGCGCAATCATTAACACTGCGTCGGTGGCAGCCTATGAAGGGCAAATGGGGCAGGTGGCCTATAGTGCAACTAAGGGTGGCATAGTCGGTATGACGTTACCCATGGCACGTGATCTTGCTTCCATTGGCGTGCGGGTCAATACCATAGCTCCTGGCTTAATTCATACGCCATTATTTGATACCTTTTCAGATGAAGTGGTTGAATCTCTTGCTTCAAGTGTGGTCTATCCTCAGCGACTTGGAAAACCATCCGAAGTTGCTCATCTAGCGGTTTTCATTGCTGAAAATGATTATATGAATGGGGAAACCATTCGAGTTGATGGCGCTATTAGAATGCAGCCTCGCTAGTTTTAAAATTGATTCTTAAAAATAAATCAGAGGTGACAACGAAGACCTAGTTGGCTTATAGTGTTTCTAACAGTTTTTCTAAATTCTGTAAAAAGACTAAAAATAACAATCAATAATAAAAAGTTATTCATCATACAAATGGAGATACCGAATGAAGCCTTGGTTTAAAAACTATCCAGATAATGTTGCTCATGAAATCGACCCCGATCGATACCGTTCAATGCTTGAACTGTTTCATGACACTGTTGATGAATATCAAGACAATACCGCCTATATCAGTTTCGGTACTGAACTCAGTTTTAGTGAACTCGACAGACTTTCTCGAGACTTTGCAGCCTATTTACAAAAATATCTATCCGTAGAAAAGGGTGACAGAGTGGCTCTCATGTGTCCCAACACCTTACCCTTTATCGTTGCAATGTGGGGGATTATCCGTGCAGGTGCAGTGCAGGTTAATGTTAACCCAATGTACACACCGCGTGAGTTACGTCACCAGTTGAATGACGCTCAGGTAGACACGATTATTATATTCTCAGGTTCATCACCTGTTCTTGCCGAGATCATTGGTGAAACTGAAGTCAAAAATATCATTGTTGCAGGTTTAGATGATTTGGTCGGAAAGGGTTTACCTAACCCGGACGTTGCCCCTGAAATCAGTTCTTATACGCCCTTTATGGAAGCTCTTTCTACAGGAAAATCGGCCGATTATTTTGAACCAAAAATCCGCCATAATGATCTTATGTTTCTTCAATATACTGGTGGTACCACAGGATTATCTAAAGGCGCGATGCTGACCCACCGAAATATTGTTTCAAACATGCTGCAATTCCAAGAGTTTAATAAAAACACTTTCAGAATTGGCGCAGAGACCATCATCACAGCCATACCCTTGTACCATATTTTCGCTCTTACAGTGAATGGTATGGGCTTCTTATCACTTGGAGCGAAGAATGTACTGGTGGCTAATCCACGAGACATGCCGTCGTTCGTCAAAACATGGGCAACAAGTAACGTGACTGCCTTCACCGGAGTGAATACTCTCTTTAATGGCCTACTACACACGCCTGGATTTGATGAGATAGATTTTTCAGGACTCAACATGTGTGTTGGTGGTGGCGCTCCCGTTCAGGATGCGGTTTCGGACAAATGGGAAGAGGTTACCGGTAAACGAATTTATGAGGGTTATGGATTGTCAGAAACCTCTCCAGTACTGACACTCAATATAGGAAAAGGTGATTTATACGTACCTGGAATTGGTGTTCCAGTTTGCTCTACTGATATATCTATCCGTGATGATGACGGAAACGTCGTTGCTGATGGTGAGTCAGGCGAACTCTGTACCAAAGGTCCACAAGTGATGGCTGGCTATTGGAATAACCCTGAAGCGACCGCCGAGTCTATGACTGAAGATGGCTACTTCAAAACCGGTGATGTAGCCTTATTGGATGAACATGGCTTCTTTCACATTGTTGATCGCAAAAAAGACATGATCCTAGTGTCTGGTTTTAATGTTTATCCCAATGAAATTGAAGCAGAAATTGCAAAGATGCCTGGTATTTTAGAAGCCGCGTGCATCGGAGTTGAAGACGCTAATTCTGGTGAGACACCGAAGCTTTACGTGGTTAAGACCGACCCAGACATTACCGAAGCAGATGTTACCGAGTTTTGCCGTCAGGGCCTCGCTGCGTACAAGGTACCAAAGCTAGTTAGCTTTCTTGATGAATTACCCAAATCAAGTGTCGGTAAAATATTACGTCGTGAACTAAGAGATTAACAGCAATAGCGTTTATACCAAACCACGAGTCCTTGACTATTCAGCTCTAAGTCCATAGCGATGATTTTTCTAAATGCTTCAATGTTCATATGTAGTCCAAATTCTTGGGCCTTTTGATGGCAATATTGAAGCATTTTTGGTTTTATAGTCTCGACCGAAACAGCCAGTCCTGCCGACCTTAATTCGGTTGTTAAGGCTACGTATCCATTCACCTGTTCGCAGAGTTCATCTGCCAAAGCTCGAGATGCATTCATGCGACCATAATGAGTCAGGTATAGATAGTCGGGCTGATATTCCATCATCATTTCTATACTTTTAATCATCAATTCGGGTTTAAATTGTACCGGTGAAGAGGTGGGTAAAATATAATGACTAAACTCACTAGCGTCTTTTTTAGGAATACTTAATGAAGGATAAGTTACGCCAAAGGTATCACCGGTAAACCATCCGCGACTAAGAGCATCCCAAATACAAAAGTGATGACTGGCATGGCCAGGTGTATCCCGAAATAGCAGGCTTCGCTTGCCAAAAGTGAGCATCTTTCCATCATCAGCAATTATGATTCGATCTTTAGGAATGGGATTAATACTGGCGTACATAGCGTTAAATTTATCTGCGCCATAAACCGCTGTAGCACCCTTGATTAATGCTGAGGGGTCAATCATATGTTTTGCACCACGAGGATGAATCACTAATTGTGCATTGGGAAGCACATCTATCAAACTACTGGCACCACCTGCATGGTCAAGATGGACGTGAGTTGGAATGATGTATCTCACCTTTTCGATGGAGAGGTTTTTCAGTGCAAGTAAACTTAATATTCGCTCAGTTGTTTGAAAATTACCGGTTTCGATAATTGCAGTTTCGCCATCACTTTCAATAAGGTAACAGGCAGCAATTTCATCACCCATCAGACCAGTATCTATTAATGTTATTTGATGGTTTAGTGTTGTAAATCGTTCGTCATTCATAGGGTAATGTCTATCATGGTTCTTTATATTTCAGAAGTATCTACGTCAATTTTATTTGGATCATAGGGTCTAATATGAATGAGCATACCAAACAGTGGGTGGTCGATATAATGCAATTCGTTACTACGCAGACGTCGACTCTGTTGCATTGAATAGTCATTTAAAACATCCTGAACAACAATGGAATCATGACTATCACCTGATAAGAAATTTTCATCAAGTTGCCAATTATAGGCAAGGTTCTTATTAAGACTAGAAGTATTAAGACTAGGAAAATCTCTTGTAGTGGCCTCATTACTAAAAATTGTAGGTTCTTGTGATGGAGCTGGCTTATCAAAATCGAGAGTAGAGTTTAAATCATCCTGCAAGGAACTAATCAGGCGATCAGCCGCAAGACTTGTTTCAAGTGCGCTCAGTTCAAGCTCTTCCTTTCCTTCTATTCTCAAAAATAGGTCAGTTTCTAAATGTAGATAACGTTCAACATAAATGCGGATATTACCATCGAGTTGCCAGACGTCAGGATGTCTAAGTTCAGTCTGTTGTTGGTTAAGACGTTCACAGTCGTTAAGTTCATTGCTGATAAGTTCTGATGGGTCGATGACCACTATATTTTTACTGGGTTCAAATCCATCAGATATGGCAGCCATAAATTCACTGACTCGAGTATTGTTATCAGAGGACGATGACTCATCAGGTACGTTCTCTAACTCTTCTTGCAGGTCTTCAGGTGTGACATCATTTGATAATGATGAGTCGTAGGTTGCTATATCGACACGAGATTTACCGTCTGGTTTAAAAGAATCTGAATAATTATTCCCTGCATAAAGTCGAATTAACCGGCTATTTTTCTCTGACTCTACTGGTTGGCGCCAACTAATGTGCAAAAGCTTTCTATAACCACGCCTCGAGGTTAAAGATTGACTCACATCGGTTAATTGGTTCAACGATTTATCCAGTATTACGAACGGAATTTCCGGTGCGTTTTCAACATCACTTTCATCATTGTTAGTGGATTCAACTTCAATGGAATCAACAGCTAAAGGATTACTCAGTAAGGTATCTACCTCGGTCACTAGGTTTACAGCTGATAAGGGAACCTCGACCACATCTTCGATGACTTCCTCGAAATCAACTTTAGATTCAATTGACAGGAGTTGTCCCTTAACGCATACCTTATCTAAAATTTTAGTAGAAGGATCGGCAGTCAGAAAGTCAATACTGTTGTCGCTTTGTGGAAACTGGCTGTTATTTTGCCATTTCTCCGATGTAATACGACCTTCGGTTGAATGTTCAAACAAAATGATCTCTATTTCAAACCAAGGAATCACTGCTGCCGAAGTATTCACCGCGATCGACAAGCAACCAAGAATAGTAGCGAAACCTGTAAGTTTGAATAGATTCATAGAGCAATAGGATCATTTATAGAAAGAGTTCATTGTAAACGATTATTCTCGTTTGTAACTAACATTCAACCATATATTGAGTTATATCATTGTATCGTTTGCGACTACGGGTAATAATTCGACTTATCTGAAAATATATTATCTAAAATAAAAGATTTAATAAAAACGATCTAATAAAAATAAAATGGAATCATTATGAACCTATCTGATATTGAAATTGCACGTTCAGCAAAAATGCAACCAATAGAGAGTATCGCGGCAAAACTAGACATCGATGAAAAAGACATCATCAAGTATGGTAATTTTCGTTCAAAGGTGAGCCGGCAGTATATTGAATCGGTTAACGGACGCAGTGAAGGGAAATTGATTTTAGTTGCAGGTATCACTCCCACCGCAGCAGGTGAAGGCAAAACCACCACATCTGTTGGATTGGGAGATGGACTTAGTCGAATTGGTAAAAAGGCCGCCATTTGCTTGCGGGAACCGTCTCTTGGTCCCTGTTTTGGAATGAAGGGTGGAGCTGCAGGTGGCGGTTATGCTCAGGTTGTCCCTATGGAAGAGATAAATCTGCACTTTAATGGTGACTTTCATGCGATTGGTGCAGCCCATAATTTACTGTCTGCAATGATTGATAATCATATTTATTGGGGCAATGAACTGAGAATAGATGTACGAAAAATATCTTGGGGTCGTGTTGTTGACATGAATGACAGGGCATTAAGAGAGATCACCAATGGTTTGGGTGATGTGTTTAATGGTTTTCCAAGAACCGATCACTATGATATTACGGTCGCCTCCGAAGTCATGGCAATTTTCTGTTTAGCCAATGATTTAGACTGTTTGCAAGAGCGATTGGGAAACATTATTGTTGCTACTTCATTGGATGGAGAGCCCATTTATGCACGTGACTTGAATGCGGTGGGAGCGATGACTGCACTGTTAAAAGATGCACTTCAGCCGAATCTAGTACAGACCATGGAAGGCACACCCTGTTTTATTCATGGTGGACCTTTTGCAAATATTGCACATGGATGTAATTCAGTCATTGCAACTCGAACGGCATTGAAACATGCAGATTATGTTGTAACTGAAGCCGGTTTTGGTGCCGATTTAGGTGCCGAAAAATTCTTCAATATTAAAATGCGTCAATCGGGGTTAAAACCTGACATGGCAATTATCGTTGCAACAATTCGTGCATTAAAACTGCATGGTGGCATCGATTCAAAAGCGTTAGATCTTGAAAATGTTGATGCATTAGTTGATGGATTTTCAAATTTGAAACGTCATGTGATGAATACTCGTAAGTTTGGTATTCCTGTGATGGTTGTTGTTAATCGTTTTACGGCTGATACTAAAGCTGAGCGAGCAATGTTAGTCCAGCTCTGTGAAAAAACAGGTATAAAAATTGTTGAATCAAACCATTGGGAAGAGGGTAGCGATGGTAGTATTGATCTGGCTGAAGCCGTCGTTAAACTTTTGGATGAAGAAACGCCAAAATTTGAATATCTTTATAACTCCCAAATGTCTCTCTGGGGAAAAACAAGAACCATCGCACAGGAACTCTATGGCGCTGAAGATATTATTGCCGATAAGAAGGTGCGCGATCAATTTGCAGAGCTGCAAAAACGCTATGGTGATTTGCCCATCTGTATAGCAAAAACTCCCTTATCTTTTAGCACTGATCCATTATTTAAAGGTGCACCCTCAGGGCATGTAGTGCCCATTAGAACAACGAGACTATCGAATGGTGCGCGATTTATTGTGGTGATCTGCGGCAATATTATGACCATGCCTGGTTTACCAAGACACCCCGCGGCAGAAGACATATTTGTCAATGATAAGGGTGAAATAGAGGGTTTGTTCTAGGTCCTAGTCTGCAGGACTCCAAGGTTTACGATCGCCGAGGACTGCTGATTTAAAGACAATATCTCTGACACTAGATTCTTGACGGTATGCCATAAGGTGGATGCCAGAAACTCCTTCTATTTCTTTGATTTCTTGCATCAGTTCTATGCAGATTTGCTGACCTTCCTGCTTTGGATTGTCAGCACCTTTGAGACGTTTAATAACCCAATCTGGAATATTAATGCCGGGTATGTTTTTACGGATCCAGAGTGCAGAAGCAGCTGACGCCATGGTTCCAACACCGGCAAGTATAAAGACTTTTTCAGTGAGTCCTAAATCAACCACTCGTTTCATATAATCTTTAAACACTGGAATATCAAAGCAATATTGAGTTTGTATGAACTGGGCTCCAGCTGCAATTTTTAAGGCCAGTCGATGGGCGCGATAATCCACTGGATAAGCAAAGGGATTGGCCGCAGCACCTAAAAATACTCGAGGAGCCATGGTGAGTTCTCGACCACTTAAAAATTGACTCTTGTCACGCATGGTACGAATTGTTTCAAGTAATGTGATTGAATCTAAATCAAAAACAGGCTTTGCTTCAGGGTGATCCCCAGTTTCAACACTGTCACCGGTTAAACAAAGCATGTTGGTTACATTCATAGCAGCAGCACCGAGAACATCAGCCTGTATGGCAATGCGATTTTTATCTCGACAAGAGATCTGCATCACCATTGAATATCCTTTGCGAGTTAACAGTGAACACACTCCCATACTTGACATATGGCAATTTGCTCCAGAACCGTCTGTTGCGTTTATTGCATCAACGGCGCCATCAAAAGTAGCGGCGCGTTGATAGACATCAAGGGGATCTGCTGAATCGGGTGGAGCAATTTCAGTGGTGACAGCAAAATCACCTCGACGTAGAATGCGCTCTAGTCGACCAACTGAATCGTGCCCCGGAACATCTGGAAGAGTATCGCTAGTCTGCGGTGTTCTATCCATTGTTTGGTTCCTTTATCTTTACATCCTGATCATCTCTGATTTTATTGAGCCAGGATGATTTTCCTTTTCTTCGTTGATCAATTGGAGATTGAATTAATATTTCTGGAATCACTACGGTTTCAGGTTGCAATATTTTTGCACCACGCCAAGCTTCCAACCAAACACAGCGCATCTCTGGTTTAACTTCACAGGTGCCGTCAAATCGTACTCCACCGCAGGGACCATTTCTCATTTGTTTTGGGCAATTCATTGGGCAGGATAGTCCTGTTTTATCCAAGATACAGTCGCCACACATTTGGCAATCGAATAAAAACCCTTTGATATTACGTTCAAAAAAAACAAACAAACGGTCGGCTCGTTCATACCCCATAAAACGCCATAGAGGATTGAAGAGAGACAATGTTTTTTCTAAAACCTTGTATATAAAATGGAAAAGCTTTACATGATTGACCATGACTTTACGCACTGAGTACATATTAGGTAGACTCTAGTTTATGCTGTGCAAGTTCATGTTTGAAAGTCATTGCAATCAGTAAAATTGCGGCAATGCAGCCACCCACCAATAGAATGAAACCGCCATCCCAGCCATAGTAATCTACGGTGTATCCAAGCACTATATTGGCAACGACGGCTCCACCTAAATAACCAAAGAGTCCGGTTAAACCTGCAGCTGTACCCGCTGCTTTTTTAGGCACTAATTCCAGAGCATAGAGGCCGATTAACATTACCGGGCCATAAATCAGAAAGCCGATAGCCACCAGTGCTGCCATATCAATGGTGGGATTGCCTGCTGGGTTAAACCAATAGATGATGACTGCGATTAACACTAAAACCATATAGAGGATTGCTGCGGGAGAACGTAACCCTTTAAACCAGCGATCACTAATCCAGCCACAGATTAAAGTACCGGGTATACCGGCCCATTCATAGAGAAAGTAGGCCCAAGAACTTTTATCAACATCAAATGATTTTACTTCATAGAGATAGGTCGGAGCCCAATCGAGAACGCCATAGCGAATGAGATAGACAAAGGCATTAGCAAAGGCGATGAGCCAGAGTATTTTGTTATTGAGTACATACTTTAAGAATATTTCCTTACCACGGAATTCTTTTTCATGTTCCTCGCTGTAATCACTGGGATAATCATCCTTATATTCTTCGATGGAGGGTAGGCCGCAGGATTGGGGGGTGTCACGCATGAGAATAAATATGATGAAGGCAATCAATGTTGCAAATGCAGCTGGCAGATAAAATGCACTGTGCCAGTCATTGAACCAGGCCATACCTAAAATAAAGATGGGACCTATTAGACCACCGCCAATGTTGTGAGCAATATTCCAAAACGATACGGTGCGACCGCGTTCGCTACCAGAAAACCAATGCACCATGGTTCGTCCACAGGCTGGCCAACCCATACCTTGAGCCCAGCCATTAATAAATAACAGAATGAATATAATGCTAATGCTTTCAGTGGCCCAGGGTGCAAAACCAAAGATAAACATCACTATCGCAGAGACTAAAAGACCTGCTGGAAGAAAGTATTTAGGATTCGAGCGATCGGACACACTGCCCATTAAAAATTTGCTTAATCCGTAAGCAATCGAAACTGCAGACAATGCGACGCCTAACTGTCCTTTAGTAAATCCCTGTTCTTCGATAAGGAAGGGCATGGCCAAAGAGAAGTTTTTCCTAACGAGGTAATAACCCGCATATCCGATAAAAATGCCCAAAAATACTTTAAGACGCATGGATTTGTAGGACGCATCAATCTGATCCGAGGAAATTTGGGGCTGATGCTGGGCGGGTTTAAAAATACCGTACATTATTTTGTCTCTATAGCCGATGTTTATGTCGGTGAGTACTCTAACATGATTTTATTAGGTTTAATTTTGAAGCCGAAATTTTTGTAGCAATTTTCGAATGGCTAATATTCTATCCTGTATTGACTCAAAGGTGCCCGAAAACGCAAGTTTCGTAGCGCCGTTCATTCTGCACTGATTATTACTATCCTGTAAAATTTCGATTAAGGACATTGGATCGATAGGTGCATTGTCTGCAAAATCGAGGGAACCCTTTTCGGCATTAATTTCTATTTTGGTGATGCCGTAAGGTGTTGATATGAGTTTCAGTTCACTGACACGAAAAAGATTCTTACAGGATTCGGGTAACAAACCAAAACGATCAATCAATTCAACCTGTAAATCATCCAGTTGCTTTTCAGTATTGGCGCTGGCAATACGTTTGTAAAATGAAAGCCTCATTCCCACATCAGCGATAAAATCATTCGGGATGAGCACCGCCACTTTCATGTCCACTTCAGTTTGACGAGAGAGACTTTGGTGTAAGCTAGGCTCACGGCCTTCTTTTAGAGCTGAAACCGCTTCTTCAAGCATCTCCATATAGAGACTAAAGCCAATGGTATGTATTTGACCACTCTGTTCGTCCCCTAATAATTCACCAGCACCCCGAATTTCCATATCCTGAGTCGCCAGAATAAAGCCTGATCCTAAATCGCCTAATGATGATATCGCTTCAAGTCGTTTCTGTGCATCTTTAGTAATTTGCCTAGGATGTGGCGTTAACATAAAGGCGTAGGCCTGATGATGTGAACGGCCAACTCGTCCTCGTAGCTGATGCATTTGCGCCAGTCCAAGCTTATCGGCCCGTTCCATGATAATGGTGTTGGCAGTGGGTACATCAATGCCGGTTTCAATGATAGTCGAGCAAACCAAAACATTGAATCGTTGATGATAAAAATCGTTCATCACCTGCTCAAGTTGCTTTTCTCGCATTTGACCGTGACCAATTCTAATGCGTGCTTCAGGGACTAATTTCTGTAACATCTCAAGGGTGTTATTGATGGTAGCTACATCATTATGTAAAAAATAGACCTGACCACCACGAAGTATTTCACGCATGATTGCTTCACGTATCAGCGGCTTAGAAAATTCACGAACAAAGGTTTTAATCGCCAGTCGTCTGGCTGGAGCGCTGGCAATAATTGAGAGATCACGCATTCCTGACAATGACATATTCAATGTTCTAGGAATAGGCGTTGCAGTGAGCGTTAAAATATCGACTTCCGAACGAAGCGCTTTAATTTTTTCCTTTTGAGTGACCCCAAAGCGATGCTCTTCATCAATGACTATAAGCCCTAAATCGGCATATTTAATCTTTTGATTGAGTAATTTGTGTGTACCAATAAGAATATCAACTTTTCCTGTAGACACTTCTTTGATAATGGCTGTTTGTTCTTTAGCCGTTTTGAATCGAGAGAGCATTTCAACGCGAACAGGCCAATCGGCAAAACGATCTTTAAAGCTTTCAAAATGTTGTTGTGCGAGCAAAGTCGTCGGCACCAAAATAGCCACCTGCTTTGCACTCTGGGAAACCACATAGGCGGCACGCATTGCCACTTCAGTTTTACCAAAACCAACATCACCACAGACGAGTCGGTCCATTGGGTGGTCAGAAATTAGATCTGCTACGACCGCATCAATGGCTATTTGCTGATCTTGGGTTGTTTGAAATGGAAAGGCTTCAGCAAACTGGGCATATTCCTCTGCATTGAATGGGTAGGCGAAGCCAGGCTTGGCAGCACGTCTAGCATGCAAGTCTAATAGTTCTGCTGCAACGTCGCGAACTCGCTCGGCCGCTTTTTTACGGGCCTTCTGCCACTGTTCAGAGCCTAGTTTATGCAGAGGTGTTGAAGATCCTCCTGCCCCCGTATAACGGGAAACAAGCTGCAGCATATGAACAGGAACATATAATTTGTCACCACCGGCATACTCAAGGGTTAAATATTCTGCTTCAATCTCACCGGTGCTGAGAGTCTGTAGGCCAATGTATCGACCAATTCCTTGTTCAGCATGAACCACAGCATCACCTGGCTTTAATTCGGCTAAATTGCGAATAATGGTGTCAGGATTAATGGTTTGCTGTTTTTTACTGGATGTTTGGTACTGTTGTTGTCCAAACAGTTGGTTCTCACTAATAAGAGTGATGTTATTTTCGGTTAAACTGAATCCTTCTTCCAATGCAGCAATACAAATAAATAACTCAGAAGCCGCTGTGGATTGTGTAAATTCAGACCAGCTATTGAGAGAGTTAATTTTAATATCATGTCGAGCAAGGAGTTCAATAATGGATTCTCTACGCCCAGCACTCTCTGCACAGATCAATATTTTGTCAGAAGTTTGATTTAAAAAATGTTCAAAATCGAGCAAAGGATTTTCTTTGCGATGATTAATTTCGACCAAGGGACTGGCAGAGGTAGCCACTAATGTTTCTTTTGATTTTTTCTGAACTTCAATGCGAGGCCAATTTTTAAAATTCGAAAATAACTCTGTCGTCGATAAATAAAGGAATTGAGGTTCTAGAATAGGACGGCTAAGGTCATAACGTCTTTGTTCATAACGCTCGTTTATTTCTTTCCAAAATGACTCAGCCTTACTGTGCAATTGAGAACTCAAATAAAAGGCACTATTGGTAGGAAGATAGTTAAATAAATTATCAAGGTGATCATGAAAAAAGGGCAGGTAGTACTCAATGCCAGCAGGCGTTTCACCCTGGCTTACTCGATGATAAAGTGAATTTTTATCACTGCTGTCATAATCACTGCGCCAATTTTGACGAAAGCACTTGATACCATCCTCATCCATTGGAAATTCACGAGCAGGTAACATTTGAATGTTATTAACAATTTCAGATGAACGTTGTGTATCTGTATCAAAGAGACGAATAGAATCAATTTCATCATCAAACAGATCAATACGATAGGGCGCATCTGAGCCCATGGGATACAGATCGACCAATGAACCACGGATGGCAAACTCACCATGTTCCATCACCTGTTCAACATGCCGATAACCCGCAGCACTCAAACGTTGCCGCATTTCCACCTGATCAACAATGTCACCCTTGGTTAATACCAATGAATGCATCTGAAGATAGTCAGCTGGCATTAGTCGCTGCAACAAACTACTGATAGGAACAATCAGTACACCCTTTGTTGTTGAAGGTAACTGATACAGGGTCAATAGTCGGTTAGAGATGATGTCTTGATGCGGTGAGAATTGATCATAGGGCAGAGTCTCCCAATCAGGAAGATTTAAGATCTCAAACTGTTCCTCAGAAAAAAAACGAATCTCTTTTTCTAGCCTTTGCGCCTCAGGAGTATTACTAACCACAATAACCAATAAACCAGAATGCGCATTGGCAATCTCACTAAGCATGAGCGCATCAGAACTCCCAACAGATTCCGCAACATGGAATGCTTGAGAAGTAGACTTCGAATCAAATTGAGGCAAAGATTTTAAGAGCATAGAAATTATTATCGTTTCACTATCAATCAGCAAAAAAGGAAGCAGATTATACCCGAAGAAAATCTAAATCTAAACAAGGAATGTTCCCCCTATATCCCACATTTCAGGGGTCTACGAGGCAAGGATGCCGAGTCGAAGCTTACATGGACGTACTAGCAGCGCCCCCAGAAATATGGGATATAGGGGGAGCATTCCGCTAAGCGAGATCTAAAAAACTCCAGAGCAATGAATAATCTCACCACAAAGGAGCTCTTAAAATTTTTGGGCTGAAAAAGCTTAGGACTTATTCAAAACCGTATGAATCACTAAATCATATTCAAAGTAAACCGTATAATTAGCATACTTCCAAACAGTAATTGGAGGCTCTCCAACAGGTTCAGCAACATTTTGCGGCGAACCAAACATATCTTCAACCTTATTAGTCGACATGCCATTTGTAGGACGCGATTGGTTAGCATCACCCTGTGAACCAATGGGTACAGACAGTTGATCGGCAAAAAGTGGGCCTGATAGAATCAAACAAAGACAGCCTATGGCTAGACGTTGCATGAACTTTCTCCTTATTTATCATGGGGTTTAACTGATAATAGCAAGTATTTTGTTAGAAGTAATCTATTGTTTATGAAAGTTAGAACCAGTTCTCATCAAAAAAATACTGTTTAGCTGATATTTTTCCTTAAATAATTCGATTGGAGCTGTAGGACATGTCGGACTAGATTATCTCTATCTGCCTCGTTGATAAGGGTGTACTCAATAGCAGTATCATATTTTTGAGGAGAGGTTATCTCCATTTTATCGCAGCGAACAACTTTTCCATAGGTGAGAATTCCAGAGCAACTGGGATACAAAATCATACTCATGCGAACAATGGAATCGAGAGGAATAATTTCTTCGGTCATAAAACTTAACCCACCCGCGCTTAAAATTACCTGTTGATGGACAATATCATCAGTGATACCAATGGTAACCACATGGCGAGCGACAGCATCTATTTTTGCATTGATGATTTTTAGATAACGTGCAATATCGGGTGAAACATCCCCAATGCCATGCAACAGAGTAGAGGTATCCATATCGATATTGCTCAGATGATTGATGAGTAGATATTCATCTGGCATTTCAGCGGCAAACTGTTCCTCATTAGGAATAGAGTTTTGACTGGTGCAAACCGAGTACTTTAAACCTACAGTATCTTGAATGCGGTAATAGTCTCTGCGTTCATCTGGAGATATTTCTGTCACTTTAATCACCCTTTGTTAATTATATTGCGGAATATCTGTATCATCTCTGTTAATATCGCCAACAAATCATTAAAAAGCAAACTTATTTAAGGCATTTTTTATGCTACGACCCGTCTCCCTTTTTGTCGGCTTACGATATACAAGGGCTAAACGTAGAAATCACTTCATTTCATTTATCGCTCTTGCATCCATGTTGGGTATTGCTTTGGGCGTGACGGTGCTCATAACTGTGCTTTCAGTAATGAATGGATTTGAGCGAGAGTTACAAGACCGTATTTTAGGTATGGCCCCTCATGTCATTGTGACTGGCGAAGGAGGTCGGCTTGATCAATGGCAACAGGTTATTTCAGAAGCTGAGGCTGTAGAAGGCGTTGAGGCCGCAGCACCCTACATTGCGAGTCAGGGAATGCTTCGGGGCCGAAGTATAAATCAATATGCAATGATCCAAGGTATTGACCCTAAGTTGCAAGCCGCAGTTTCAATTATTGATGAGCATATGATTGTTGGTGACTTGAGCGATCTTAAGGCCGGTGAGTTCGGCATTATTTTGGGCAGTGGAATTGCTCGTCGGTTAAACCTCTTTCCTGGTGATAAAGTCACCGTCATCGTTGTGGAAGGTATCATTGCCACACCTGCGGGCATTAGTCCGACAATGAAACGGTTTACCCTTAAAGGGATCTTCGAAGTTCGCGCAGAGGTTGATTCAAACCTGGCGGTTATTCATATCCAAGATGCTGCAAAATTGCTGCGATATAAGAACGAAATCTCCGGCGTTCGTCTGAAGTCTGTTGATGTGTTGAAGTCAGCCTCTTTGTCTCATAGGGTGTCACAGCAACTTTCAACACCCAATTTCACCAGTGACTGGAGTCGCAGTCATGGCAGTTTGTTTAAAGCGATAAAGATGGAAAAGACGATGATGTTCATATTATTGACTTTTATCATCGCAGTGGCTGCCTTTAATATCGTCTCAACATTGGTCATGGTAGTGACCGATAAACAGGCTGATATCGCAATATTAAGGACACTTGGAGCATCACCCGGAACCATCATGAACATCTTTATGATTCAGGGAAGTCTTAACGGTATTTTAGGAACAGTTTTAGGTCTTATTGGAGGCGTGAGCCTGTCATTAAACTTGCCGAGCATTGTCGACTGGGTTGAACGGAGTTTTGGCATATCACTGGTTCCCGGAGATGTGTATTTTGTTAGCTTTTTGCCCACTCAATTACTGGCCTCAGATGTTATTAACGTCACTGCCTCAGCATTTTTGATGAGTTTACTCGCTACGGTTTATCCTGCTTGGAGAGCCGCAAGGGTTAAACCCGCGGAGGCATTACGTTATGAGTGAACATTCAACCCTAATCCTGAGTTGTAACAAGCTCGCCAAG
>JAUUZN010000138.1 GCA_030589945.1 Gammaproteobacteria bacterium
CCATCTCGAACTCAGAAGTGAAAATATTCAGCGCCGATGATAGTTTGGGGTTTCCCCATGCGAAAGTAGGTCATTGCCAGGCTCTTATTTAGGAAAGAAGGCTCACCGGAAGGTGGGCCTTTTTTTTGGCTGTTTATAATGACAAAAGCAAAAACTGTAAGTGAATTTTAATTGATCATCGTCACACACCAATTTGAATAATACTTACTATCAGCGAAAACCTTTGGATGCTTAATAATAGCGAGTCTAATATCTAAATTAATTCACAGTAAATATAGTTGAACTTATGCAGTTAAGATGAATTATTAAATTGTAATTATCAATGACTGTAGTTACCATCTTAATAGATGAAGATTAACAATGTAAAATTTAATTAAGACGGTAAGTGAACATAAAACAGAATAAAAAATAGGAGCTTAGAATGATAAAACTTTATGGTTTTGGTCCGGCCTTTGGAATCTCGGAAGCGAGTCCCTTTGTACTGAAAGTTGATTTATTCTTACGCATGTCCAATATTGAATTCAAGGTTATAGCAAGAACAGCAAATCTTCAGAAAGCTCCCAAGGGAAAGTTGCCTTTCATCAAAGACGACGATACCGTTATTGCAGATTCTCAATTTATAATTCGTTATCTTGAGAAAAAATATAACGTTGATCTAGATAAAAATTTATCCGCAGAACAAAAGAGTATATCTCGCCTTTTGGGAAAATCTCTCGATGAAAGTTTGTATTGGTGTTTGGTGTATTCTCGTTGGGCAAAAGATGATACTTGGGCTGAAGTGAAGGCCGCTTTTTTTGATGCCATGCCTTTTCCACTACGTATTATTGTGCCCATTATTGCGCGAAAAAGTACTATAAAAGCCCTTAATAATCAAGGGTTTGGACGCCACTCTAATGAAGAGCTGCTTGAAATTGCAAATGAAAGTTTTCAAGCATTGTCTATATTTTTAGATGATAAACCCTACTTTTTTGGTGAATATCCATCCTCTTTTGATGTTACGGTTTTTACACTATTGACTCAGTTTATCGATGTTACACTCGATAATGACTTTAACCGCGCGGCACGACAATATCCTAATCTTGTTGATTATTGCAGTAGGATGATATCAGAATATTATCCTCAGAATAACTAAGTCAATCTGCGAATTAAATAAACTATCGATAGGTCTTCAAATGCAAAAGGTGTAAAGTTAATCCTTCCATAGATGCTGTAATATATTTGAGAATACTAAGATGTCTGATACTTCCAATGATACATACCCTGAGAACGAATTATCGATAGAGTCCCGAGCAATACGAACAGGCCATTCACGCACCCATGAATTAGAACATAGTGAACCTATGTTCTTAACTTCAAGTTTTACTTTTGCATCTGCTGAAGAAGCTGCGGCACGATTTGCTGGCGAAATACCAGGCAATATTTACGGACGATTTACTAATCCTACCGTTAGGAATTTTGAGCAAAGACTTGCTTCAATGGAAGAGACTGATTGTTGCGTGGCAACGGCTTCTGGAATGTCAGCAATATTATCTGTCTGTATGGGACTGTTAAAATCGGGCGATCACATTCTTTCATCAAGTTCAGTGTTCGGAACTACCACAGTGATGTTTGAAAAGTATTTGGCAAAATTTGGGATCGAAACCACCTTTGTTGATTTAACCAGTACCGATGCTTGGAAATCAGCCATCCAAAAAAATACTAAATTATTGTTCCTAGAAACTCCATCAAACCCATTAACACGAGTTGCAAATTTAACCGAGCTAGCCGATCTCGCTCACAACAACAATGCTGTACTAGTTGTTGATAATTGTTTTTGTACACCTATATTGCAACAACCCGTTAAGTTTGGCGCAGATGTCATCATTCATTCTGCAACAAAATATCTTGATGGCCAGGGTAGAATTCTAGGCGGGGCAATCTGTGGCAACAATGCGATAGTTGGTGAAGAAATTTATGGTGTGCTCCGAAACTGCGGACCCATTATGAGTCCCTTTAATGCGTGGGTCGCCCTTAAAGGATTAGAAACTCTTTCCATTAGAATGAAAGCGCATTGTGAATCGGCTACTAAATTAGCAGCAGTATTAGATGACAATTCTGCCATTGAGAAGGTTTATCACCTCAGTTTAAAAAATCATCCCGAATATGAACTTGCTCAAAAACAGCAATCCAACGTAGGTGGAATTGTTTCCTTTGAGGTGAAGGGAGGCAAACAAAAAGCATGGGATCTGGTGAATAGCACAAGAATGCTTTCAATTACTGCAAATCTTGGTGATGCTAAAACGACCATTACCCATCCTGCAAGTACTACGCACGGTAGACTTTCACAAGAGCAAAGAGATCAGGCCGGAATCAGTGACAGTTTACTGCGTATTTCTGTAGGTCTAGAAAATGTTGACGACATCATAAGAGACATTCAACGAGGCCTGTAAAATACCTGTCAGAGATGAGTAATCAATTAACATAAAATTCTATACTCGGGTATCTAACATTACTGTTGGGACCCATATAGCACTCTGATTTTATTGAATAGTTCTTTAGATTACATTTGACAGTATTTTGTAAAATAATAAACACATGTTTCACAAACAGGTTAATATTGATAATGTCGATGGATTCTTATGGCTGACCATGGCGATTAATCTTGGGTTAAATTTCTACTTTAGGGGAGAATCTTATGTTGGGAAATATGTTGAATAAAATATTGGGAAAAATGATGAATAAAATTTTATTATCAGCTCTCATGCTTTTGGTAATCAGTATCTCTCATGCTGAACAGACCGAACAGTTATTGCAAAAAAACTATTTCAATAATTCGGGACGCGTCGATGCTTTCAGTGGTGGAGTAAAACTGATCCCGATAAAAACTGACAAAGGTATCTTTAATGTTTGGACAAAACGAGTAGGCAATAACCCAACCATAAAATTGTTACTGTTACACGGAGGTCCAGGCTCAACTCACGAATATTTTGAAGCCTTTGATAGCTATTTTCCCGGTGCAAGTATTGAATATTATTATTACGATCAATTGGGTTCACTTTATAGTGATAACCCAGATGATTCTGATTTATGGAATACCGAAAGATTTGTCGATGAAGTGGAACAGGTGCGTAAGGCGTTGGGGTTAGGCAGGGATAATTTCTATATACTCGGCCATTCTTGGGGAGGCATTCTAGCAATTGAATACGCATTGAAATACCAGCAGAACATTAAAGGTTTGATCATCTCAAATATGATGGCAAGTATCCCAGCCTATAATAAATATGCTTCTGAAGTGTTAATGACCTCCATGGATCCAAAAATACTGGCGGAAATAAAACAATTTGAAGCCGATGAAAAATATGATGATCCTCGTTACACGGAACTCCTTATTAAACATCATTACGAACATCATGTATTAAGATTGCCTGCCGACCAGTGGCCTGATCCGGTCAATAGAGGGTTCAGATTAAACTACAATCTTTATCTACAGATGCAAGGACCAAGTGAATTGGGTGCCAGTGGAAAGTTACTCAATTGGGATCGTACTGACGATCTTAATAAAATTACCGTACCTACATTAGTCATCGGAGCAGAACATGACACTATGGACCCTAAGCATATGGAAATGATGTCGCAAAAGGTCAAAAATGGTCGCTATCTTTACTGTCCCAATGGTAGTCATATGGCAATGTATGACGATCAACTGACCTATGTGAATGGTGTCATCAAGTTTTTAAAGGATGTGGATAACAAAGAGTTTTAATATTTATTTATACTGCAGCTAAACCTGTCTCAGATAAGATAGAATTTTGGTCTTGAATGATACATCAGGTACAATGGATGGCTTGAGTAGAGGATTATATCATCATTAATTTTGGTCATTTATTTTGAGTCACACACTTGAAAAATTAAATACTTTTAATGTACAGAGTCACACTGCGAAATTGTATGTCATCAAGCAGTCCTCTGATATCGCACATCTTTTAAAATGCGAATCGCTTAAGAGCAATCAATTTTTACTATTGGGCGCAGGCAGTAATTTGCTGTTGCTGGACAAAGTCCCTGATGTTGTTGTGCATATGCAAATGGGTGGAATTAATTTTAGAACCGTTGCAAATAACAAAGTGATAGCGACTGTAGGAGCTGGAATTTCTTGGCACAGTCTGGTTGAACGTTCACTGGCTGAAGGTTATTCCGGCCTGGAAAATTTAGCACTCATTCCAGGTCTCGTTGGTGCAGCACCCATTCAAAACATTGGTGCTTACGGTGTTGAAATATGTGAACGATTTATTTCACTCACTGCTGTTGATTTAAGAAATGGTAAAGAATCAATTTTTTCAAAGGATGAATGTCATTTCGGTTACCGTGATAGTTTTTTTAAGCATGATGTTGGCCAGTACTTTTTAGTGACATCAGTCCAACTGGAATTATCAACTGAGCCAAAGCTTGAATTAAAATACAAGGCGCTTTCTGAGGCATTAGCCAATAGTGAAAATATCACTCCGCAAATGGTTTTTGATAAGGTCTGTGAAATTCGAGGTAATAATTTACCCGATCCTAAAGTGCTCGGAAATGCGGGTAGTTTTTTTAAAAACCCCATAGTTGATTCTGAACAACACACTAGGCTGCGCAATCAATTTCCAGATTTAATTTCATATCCGCAAACAAACGGTACCTGGAAATTGGCTGCTGGTTGGATGATCGACAAGGCCGGTCTCAAAGGCCACCGCTCGGGCAAGGTCGGTGTTCATGACAAACAGGCTCTAGTATTAGTCAATTATGGTGGTGCAACCGGAGAAGACCTTATTCGGCTGGCTCAGTACGTGCAATCTAAAGTGAAGATAATGTTTTCAATTATGCTCGAACCTGAAGTAACCATTATTGGAGCTGCAGGTATGCTTCGACTGCGAGAAATTTCATTATGAGTCAATTATCGAAACAAGTAATTACTAGTATTTTAGAAAAAAATCAATCCAAAAAATTTCTTCAGTCTATAGAAATAGAGGTTTATCCTGAAATACGCTCAACTAATTTACATTTATTGCAGCAGGGATATCAAGGCAAGATTCGAGTTTGTATTGCAGATTCTCAAACTGAAGGGCGTGGACGCCATGGTCGACAGTGGCACTCCCCTGAGTCAAAAAATATTTATTGTTCATTTTCTCACCATCTAAAGATTGAACTATCAGAGTTATCGGGTTTGAGTATAGTAGTAGGGATAAGTCTTGCAGAAACACTCCAAGAATATTGCAAGAGTCTCATTGAAGTTAAATGGCCCAATGATTTGCTGGTTGATAGTAAAAAACTTTCAGGCATCTTAATTGAACTTAAAAATATCAGTGGAAAGAATGAGCAAGAATTTTGTAAAGTGGTCACGGGCATTGGCGTCAATGTAGAATCAATGGATGCAGATTCAAAAATTGATCAACCCTATATTAGTCTTGCTGAATGCCATCCCAATCAAGAATTATCGAGAAATGAAATTTGTTCTAACATGATCATCAATATATTGAATGATATTGATATTTTTTTGAACGCCGGTTTGAGTCACTTTCAGCAGCGGTGGAATAAACATGACGCTTGGTTTGGCAAAATGGTCGAGTTGGAAATCGGTAACAGAATAGTGACTGGACTTCATCGGGGTATCGATGAGTACGGTGCACTAATTCTAGACATTGATGGGGAGGAGACTGTTTGGAACTCTGGTGAAGTACGTCTGAGGAAGGTTTCTGAATGATTTTATTGATTGACCAGGGCAATAGTTTTTTAAAATGGAGTTTTGTTGATGAAGACAGCCAACAGGATGAATTAAATATAGAGACTGCCCTTAATACAAGCCAAACGGGCCAGCTACCTGATTTAATAGAATCTTTACCATCGGACCATTCGACGTTAAGTTCAATCTATTTGGCAAGTGTCAAAGCTGATGAACAGCAGGCAATGTTTACAGAAGCTCTATATTCAATAACAAATCTGCAGGCTCAAATTGCAAAAAGTTCACAGCATTATCAAAAGCTACTCAATGGCTACAAATTTCCTGAACAGATGGGTATTGATCGCTGGTTAGCAATGATTGCATTGTGGCATCAACATAAAAAAGGTTTTATCGTGGTTGACGCAGGTTCGGCACTCACGTTGGATGTTGTTGATAACCGTGGTGTTCATCTTGGTGGTCATATCATTCCGGGGCTATCAATGCAGAAAAAGATGCTCAAGCAAGAGACTGATCGAGTGAGTTTCAACACAAATACTGAATATTTAGCCCAAAAACTCGGAAAATCAACATCAGAGGCCGTCAATTACGGTTGTATCGCATCGCTGTCGAGCTATGTTAGTTCAATGTACGTTCAATATTCTAGTGGTAGTGAATATCCTCTGTATCTCACAGGGGGCGATGCTTCGACATTGTCGCAACAGTTAGAAATTGAGAGTTATCCTGTACCCAATCTAGTTTTAGCGGGCCTTTATCTCTATTTTAATCATTAGTGACCTGTTTAAAAGGCTTTTAGTGATATTTTTTTTAACCAAAAGACTTTGGTTAACATGATGTTTTTATTAGTTATTATTAGTGTTTCTTGAAAATTATAGATGTTATTAAAAATAATTTAAATCTTCCATTGCACTTTGCAAATCAATTGTCTAGAATTGCCACTCTTTTGGGGGTGACCCCTGAGAAATATTGCCGGCTTAGCTCATCTGGTAGAGCAACTGACTTGTAATCAGTAGGTGCCCAGTTCGACTCCGGGAGTCGGCACCAAATATCGGGGGTTGTTGATTCAACAACCCCCTTTTTTTGGACCAAAATTAGGCTGAAATGAGAGTGTCTCAACTTATTGAAATACTTGATGTTTTAAGTCTTTTTAAGGTAATCGAAAAAAGAGGTTGCAATTTGTCGCTCAACTTGGCATTATTCGCGCCTCTTTTTTAATGGCGAGTGGGTCATGAAAAGGTATCGGAGGGGTACTCAAGCGGTCAACGAGGGCAGACTGTAAATCTGCTGGCATAGCCTTCGGAGGTTCGAATCCTCCCCCCTCCACCAGCAATTTAGGTATGCGGGTATAGTTCAATGGTAGAACTCCAGCCTTCCAAGCTGATCACGAGGGTTCGATTCCCTCTACCCGCTCCAAAGATGAGTTGTAGAGCAAGATTTATTTTTAACACGCCGATATGGCTCAGTCGGTAGAGCACTCCCTTGGTAAGGGAGAGGTCACCAGTTCAATTCTGGTTATCGGCACCATATTTTTATGGTGATGCAAGATTTTGCTAGCTGTTAAAAGCTAGTTAGAGGTTCAGCATCATTTTTTGTTGTAACTATTATTTATGTTGATAATTTTGGAGAAAGGTTATGTCCAAGGAAAAGTTTGAACGTAATAAACCCCACGTCAATGTGGGAACGATTGGTCACGTTGACCATGGTAAAACTACGCTGACGGCTGCATTGACAGTTGTTACAGCTAAATTAAACGGCGGCGAAGCGAAAGCCTTCGATCAAATCGATAACGCCCCTGAAGAAAAAGCACGTGGTATCACCATTGCAACTTCACAC
>JAUUZN010000193.1 GCA_030589945.1 Gammaproteobacteria bacterium
AACAATTAGTCTTCAACATTAACTCCCTTTATCACTAACCACAGTGGTAAAAGGAGTTCTCCGATAAAGGTAAAGCCACTGAATAAAAATTCAGTCTCTGGAACAACAAACATTAATATAACATCCAATATATAGCCAAACCCACCAACGATCATGAGTATTCCAAGAAACTTAGGAAGAAATTTCGATTTAAAAATTAGTATCCCCATTGGAATTAACCATAATCCCCAGAATATCTGAGCAATAAATATACCTTGCTCGTGCAATTCTAAAAATAGAGCGCTGAAAGCTTTAGGATTTTCAAGCAGGGTTAATGAAATGAAGTCGGAATTATTTATTATGAGTACTGCAATGTGATTAAGCTCGTTTAACATCGCTATGGGTACAGCCAATAAATTGAATACAACCATTAATGTTGCAAGATATTGATTCACTGGGCTCAGAAGTTTGTAGAGGGATAAGACTAAAAATATATTGACGAGCTGAACAGCGAAAGAAGCAAGAATGCTCAACCTAACGGTAAATTCATTGGCTAAGATATTGAGGAGAGATGCTTCAATATCACCCTGAACCATTAGCATCATGGGCACATACATAATGCCAAATATACCAAGAGGAAATAACATCAAGTATAGAAAACCAGCAGTTTTTGCGGTTCTTTGAGGATCATTATTTTCAAAAATAGTTTTAAAATTTAACATCTTTTATATCCTTTGTATAAAGCGTTCTTACCGAGACTTATTTTTAATTTAAAATTATAAAATGATTATAGTCCATACGTTAATAGATGGTAATTGGCTAAATATCTATAATAGATATACAATAATGTATGGATTGGCAGTCGATACAATTTGATTGGAATAGGGCTAAGGCATTTCTAGTGACTGCTGAGGAAGGCTCTTTGTCTGCGGCTGCACGGGCACTTGGTTCGACACAGCCCACAGTTGGACGACAGGTCGCAGCACTTGAACAGGAGTTAGAAACCGTACTTTTTGAACGGTTAGGACAAGGGCTCACATTAACACCAAGTGGCTTGCAGTTGCTCGAACATGTTCGCGTGATGGCCGATGCTGCAAATAAATTTTCCTTGTTAGCAAGGGGACAGTCCCAGAAACTTGAAGGTACTATTTGTATTTCAGCAAGTGAAGTTTATGCGGCATTGATCCTGCCACCCATCATCAAAAAACTGCGGTATCTTGAACCCAAAATCAAGGTCGAGATAATATCGTCAAATGCTGCCAGTGATCTGCGAATGCGCGAAGCTGATATTGCGATTAGAAATTTCCAACCCACCCAGTCAGAATTAATTGCACGCAAACTTAAAGACAATTGTGCGCGTTTGTATGCAACGCCTGAGTATTTAAAAACTCTGGATGAGCCCATTAATGAGCAGACATTGGCGCATGCAAAGTTTGTCAGTTTTGATAGCAGTGGACTATTAATAAAGAGGTTAAATTCTCTAGGACTAAACATAAGCAAGTCGAACTTTCCAATTTATACCGAGAGTCATCTCACTCATTGGGAATTGGTAAAACAGGGCTTGGGTATTGGTATGATGCCAGATGAAATAGGTGACATAGAGCCATCAGTAGTCAGAGTTCTGTCTGATATTAAGATTGAATTTCCTGTTTGGTTGACCACTCATAGAGAGTTAAGGACGAGCCGAAGAGTTCGTTATGTATTTGATTTGCTTGCAAAGGAGTTGATCTGAAGTCTGTGCTTTGAAATGCATATTGTTAACTTCTGATTGATGATTTACCCACCGAGAGGAACAGCATCTTTCAACCCTTCAATCAACGATTCTAATTCTTCGCCGGGGTCATATTTCTTTTTTAAATCATATTCACACCACACCCAATTGGTATGTTGATCTTCGGGTAAGTCTGATGGTGGAGGTGCTGGTATGTCGGTGTAATAACTCCAACCTGTTGCGAAGCCGCCCATTGCATCCTCAGCGCCCTCATTCCAGAAGACTTGAATGATGGTTGTCTCCTGTCCCCAAAGATGTTTCGCAGTGGGATGGGGCGGTTGCAGTATTGCCACTTCACCCGGTTTAAATTTGGGACGGTTGTTATCTGAGCTCACTTTGCATCCGGGTTTGTATAATATTCAACCACTTCATTCGCTAAAAATGAATTGATTGCTTGAGCAAACTCTGTGGGTGAATCTTCCTGTAGGAAATGACCGCCAACTAAAGTGACATGTGGCATTCCTGTTGTTCCAGGAATCTGTTTTTGCATTAACTTGTCACCACCACGCATGATCGGATCGCCATTACTAAAGGTGGTTAAAAATGGCTTTTCCCATTGTCGATACACTTCCCAAGATTTTCTATTGGCCTCACAGGCTGGATCGGATGATGTGACGGGTACTAATTTAGGAAATGCTCGGGCACCGGCCTTATATTGACTATTTGGGAAGGGCGCGTTGTAGGCTTCTCTCTCGTCTTTGCCCAATGTTCGAAAACATGCAGAGTTAATAATTCTACCAATAGGAAACCAAGGACTGTAACTGGCAAAACTTTTCCAAAGTTTAAAACTTTTATTGGCGGGTATATCACCGGTTGGTAAGGCACCATTTCCAACAACGATTGCTTTAAATCGATCAGGATTTTCGGCCGCGAGTCGCAAGCCAATGAGTGAGCCCCAATCTTGGCACACCAGTGTTATATTTTTGAGGTCGAGTTGGGTGATAAAAGCTGTCATCCAATCCATGTGAACTTGATAAGAATAATCGGATTGTTTGGTAGGCTTGTCTGACTTACCAAAACCAATCAGATCAGGAGCAATCACTCGATGACCTGCAGCTGCACAAATTGGGATTATATGACGGTATAAATAAGACCAGCTTGGTTCACCGTGCATCATGAGAATGGGCTCGGCATGTTCATTGCCTTCGTCCACATAGTGCATTCTTAAATCGTTAATATTTAAGTAGTTGGGCTTGAATCGATAATTTGCGAGTCGCTCAAATGCGCTATCGGGTGTTCTTAGTGATTTCACAATAGCTCGACTTACCGTTCTATTTTTCTTATAAGCACTAGTAAAGCGAGGATCAGAAAACTCATAGAGCCACCGCCGCCAGAATCACCACCGGTCGATCCGCCAGAACTTGAACTACCATTGCGCGTAGGATTTAGGCTAGAAGCAGAATTTACGTTACTATCAATAATGCTGACCGATGTGATAATCACCAGGTTGTTGTCTGTTGGATCACCGCTTCCACCATAATTTGCCAGTGGTATTTCACCAAACGCCCCACCAAAATTGTAACGTTGCAGTGCAGCAATCTGATCAACAACGGTCATGCCATTGCCAACAACTTCACCAAATACAGTAAATCCGCCGTTTTGACTATCTAAGTTACTTCGATTGTCCGCGAGGTTAAAAAACCATTGATTCGTTGCGCTATTGGCATTGCCACCTAACTTAGCCATGGCTATGGTACCTCTGACATTTGCATAGACAGGTTCATTGGTCACAGCAGGACTAGTAAAAACATTGACCGGAGGCCATCCGCCATTATAGGCAAAACCACCACCCTGAATGATAAAGGTAGGGACGCTGCGGTGAAAAATGGCATTCGAATAGTCACCGTTATTAACGTAGGAAAGGAAATTAGCAACCGTTGCAGGTGTGCCAGAATCGTACAAATTAACGTCAATAGTACCCTGATTCGTCTCTATTCTGACAATGGTTGCCTGCACAGATGAGCTAGTAAGGATGGAAAGAATGAGTGCGCTGATAAATAGTATCAGTTGCTTAGTTTTCATAAAATAGTTCCTGTGATGATTTCTGAAATGATTCTTCGATATAGGAAGAGCAGAGTAATTTGATTAGTCAGTTTTGTCTAGTCATTGTCTAGTCATTCAGCGAAGCAACAACAAGGGTCTCCTTGTGGCTGCAAGCATTTTTGCGGTAAAGCTTCCTAATAGAAAATCTCGAAAGCGATTGTAGCTGAATGCTTCCATGATGGTTAGCTCAATTTGATTTGCTCTTTGATATTGAATCAATGCCTCTTCAATGAATGTCTCTAATGCTTCACCAGGGTCATACTTTTTTTAAATCATATTCGCACGTTAGTTATTATTAGGTTCTTGTAATTTGAAACTGTTGAGTATTACCAAATACCTTCAGCGATAAGTTCACGATACAATTGTTGCTCTTTATGCTGAAGTTTTTCAAGTAAACTTTTGAACCCGCTGTTATGTTGAATTTTTTCATAGACAAGATGTTTATTCAAAACAATCCATGGGTCGTTAACACTATTCTCGATCGAGAGTTCTAGAAACGATAGAGCGACATCAAAATTACCTCTTAATACAGCGATTCGTGCTCTCTGCGTGATAATGGACTTAGAACTGCGTCCATTGCTGATTGCGGTATCGAGTGCACCTTCAATACGGTTTAAAAGCAGATCTCGCTCACTAACATTTTTAACACGATCATAAGCGATTGCTAGATAAAGGGCGTTCGATAACTCAGTTCTTAAAAAATCTCTTTTTGAATCCATATTGATATAAGGACGAAGTAGAATTATGGCTTGAGTATTCTCTCCCTTGTGTAACAAATAGATGGCTTCTTCTTCATCTGCTTCTTTGCTTGCACCGGTCTCTCTAAGTAAAGAGATATAAAGGCGAGAGCTCTTATCGTAGCAGGCATCATCTGAAGTCAGTAAGCAAAACCAAGCCCGATCATCATAAGCTCGTTTAGGAGCTAATAGTTCAACTCTGCCAAGGAGGCTATCAG
>JAUUZN010000187.1 GCA_030589945.1 Gammaproteobacteria bacterium
CGGTTTCGATAGACAACATGAACCTGTGGTTTAATTTCATCCCACTCCCAGTTTTCACGCATGTATGCGGTATCAATTTCATTATCAAAGTGACCGATGTTACACACCACTGCACCTGATTTAATCGATTGCAAAATTGCTGAATCACAAACGTTAAAGTTACCCGTTGTAGTCACGAGTAAATCAGTGTTATCGAGTAAAATCTTATTGGTATCAGCAGCATTACCCGTATTGATACCATTATTGTATGGTGACACAACTTCGAATCCATCCATACAAGCTTGCATTGCACAAATTGGATCAACCTCAGCAACACGCACGATCATACCTTCTTGATTCAAAGATTGCGCAGAGCCTTTGCCCACATCACCATAACCAATCACCAATGCTTTTTTACCGGATAACAGGTGATCGGTACCGCGCTTAATTGCATCATTGAGTGAATGACGACAGCCGTACTTATTGTCATTTTTCGATTTAGTCACCGAATCGTTGACGTTGATAGCTGGAACTTTCAAAGTGCCGTTATCAAGCATCTCTTGCAGACGGTGAACGCCTGTAGTCGTTTCCTCAGTAATTCCATGGATACTGTTGAGCATGTCTGGATACTTTTCATGAAGCATGAGTGTTAAATCGCCACCATCATCAAGGACCATATTGGCATCCCAAGGCTGGCCATCTTTTAAAATTGAGTGCTCAAGACACCATTCATACTCTTCTTCCGTTTCACCCTTCCAGGCATACACCGAGACACCAGCAGCAGCAATGGCCGCAGCAGCATGATCTTGCGTTGAGAAAATATTACAGGATGTCCAACGTACTTCTGCACCGAGCAATGTCAGCGTTTCTATCAACACACCAGTCTGAACCGTCATGTGGATACAGCCTAAAATTTTTGCACCCGTGAGAGGCTTTGAATCTCCAAACTTTTCACGCATCGCCATTAATGCTGGCATTTCTGTCTCAGCAATTTGTAATTCTTTTCGTCCGTAGTCTGCCAGACTAATGTCCGCAACTTTATAATCGATTGTCATTTTTCTTCCCTTTTTATATAAACTTTTATTTATTCTAGTATTAATTCTTAATAATGAAAGTGTTAATAGTTAAAGCGCTTTCGCTAAATCAGCGGCCTTATCGGTTTTTTCCCAGCTAAAGCCCTCACGGCCAAAGTGACCATAGGCTGCTGTAGCTCTGTAAATTGGCTTCTTCAAATCCAACATATCAATAATACCTTTAGGTTTTAGATCAAAATTTTCACGTATGAGATCTGATATTGCTTGATCGCTAATTTTACCCGTTCCAAAAGTGTTAATAGAAATTGAAGTAGGCTCTGCAACACCAATGGCATAAGAAAGTTGTATTTCACAGCGCTCTGCTAACCCTGCTGCAACAATATTTTTGGCAACATATCGACCAGCATACGCAGCTGAACGGTCAACTTTCGAAGGATCTTTTCCTGAAAATGCACCGCCACCATGACGCGCCATACCACCATAGGTATCAACAATGATCTTACGACCTGTCAATCCACAGTCCCCCACTGGGCCACCAATCACAAAGTTTCCAGTAGGATTAATGTGATAGAGCGTATCTGGATGTAACCATTCTTCTGGCAATACAGGCTTGATGATTTGTTCTAGAACAGCTTCTCGCAAATCACCTAATGAAATATCTGCATCATGCTGAGTTGATAGAACAACCGCATCAATCGCAACCGGTTTACCATTTTCATAACGCATGGTGACCTGACTTTTAGCATCAGGACGCAGCCAAGATAAAGCGCCATTCTTACGAAGCTCAGCTTGCCGTTTCACTAATAAATGTGAGTATTGAATTGGAGCCGGCATCAAAACTGAGGTTTCATTGGTTGCGTAACCAAACATCAACCCTTGGTCTCCCGCACCCTGCTCTTTGTCCTCTGAAGAATCAACACCCATAGCGATGTCTGGCGATTGCTTGCCAATGGCGTTGAGTACTGCACAACTTCGTCCATCAAAACCAACATCTGAGGAGTCATAGCCAATATCAACGATAACATCGCGTATTAAATCTTCGAGATCCACATAAGTATTGGTAGTCATCTCTCCGGCCACAACGACCATTCCGGTCTTGACCATGGTTTCAACGGCTATCCGTGCATCAGGATCGTCTGCGATTACCGCATCGACCACGGCATCAGATATTTGGTCCGCCACTTTATCCGGATGACCTTCTGCAACTGATTCTGATGTAAAAACTGAATATTCTGACATTTTAATTCCTTGTGTAATTTATTAATCTAAATTTCTAGTTATTCTTATTTTAATAGGGTCCTAAAATAGGGGTCAGAGTCAATTAATTTCTAAAATAGGGGTCAGAGTCAATTGATTTCAAACCGATGCTTAACTTCAGTATGGTTCATAAAAATCAATTGACTCTGACCCCTATTTTAAATTGACTCTGACCCCTATTTAAAATAAGAACGTTTTTTACCCAGGTTTTATGTCTGGGCTGGATTATATTGATATCTGGTGGTTAGTACAACAAATTTGGAGCCAACCAACGTTCGCATTCTTCTACGGACATTCCTTTACGTACTGCGTAATCTTCTACCTGATCTTTATTAATTTTACCTAATCCAAAATAACGAGCTTCAGGATTAGAAAAGTACCATCCCGATACAGCTGCAGTTGGGTGCATGGCAAAAGACTCTGTCAATTTGAGTCCAATATTTTCCTCAGGCTGCAGCATCTCCCAAAGTGTCTGCTTTTCGGTATGGTCAGGACACGCAGGATACCCTGGTGCTGGCCTGATCCCTTGATATTTTTCTTTGATTAAATCTGTATTACTAAGACTTTCATCGCTCACATAACCCCAATAGTCTTTACGCACAAGTTCGTGCAGATGTTCAGCAAAAGCCTCCGCCAACCTATCCGCTAAAGCTTTGAGCATAATTGAAGAATAGTCGTCATGATCGGCATCAAATTTTTCAAGTTGCGCCTCAATACCAATACCAGCAGTTACTGCAAAGGCACCAATGTAATCTTCAGAACCCGATTCTTTTGGAGCAACAAAATCACTCAAACAATAGTTAGCCGTTTCTTTTTGACTTGAAGCACTCTTAGCATTTTGTTGACGTAAATGATGCAATGTAAAGAGAGTGCTTTTATCAACACCACCAGCATATACCTCAATATCATCATTCACCGAATTTGCTGGAAAAAATCCAAATACTGCCTTGGCTGACAACCATTTTTCATCGATGATCTTTTCTAACATCAGTTGTGCGTCGTTATAAAGAGCCGTCGCACTCTCACCAATAACCTCATCGTCAAGAATTTTAGGGAATGTTCCAGCAAGCTCCCAAGATCTGAAAAATGGTGACCAATCAATGCGCTCTACCAACTGCTCGAGAGCATAATCATCAAATACTTTAATACCTTCAAAGCTAGGCTTGGTAACCCTGTATTCATGCCAATCAATTTTCTTTTTATTCGCACGAGCCTGCTCAATAGAGAGCGTTTTTGTTCTATTTTGACGATTTGCATGAAGCCGCCTTTTTTCTGCATACTCTTCATTAATTTCTTTGTGCAGTTTTTCTCGCTCTTCTTTCTTAAATAATTTTAGCGCAATGCCCACCGCGCGCGAAGCATCCTGAACATGTACTATTGGTTGTTGGTAATTTTCTGATATTTTTACAGCGGTGTGTATCTTAGAAGTAGTTGCACCACCAATCATCACCGGTATATCAAAATTAAGTCTTTCTAATTCTTTAGCAACATGGACCATTTCTTCTAATGACGGCGTGATCAATCCTGACAATCCGATAATACCGCATTGATGTTCTTTCGCGGCTTCAAGAATTTTGTCGCATGGGACCATCACGCCCAGATCAACCACTTCAAAACCGTTGCATTGCAGGACAACTGAAACAATATTTTTGCCAATGTCGTGTACATCCCCCTTAACAGTAGCCATCAAGATTCGGTCCGTTGTTTGTAACGTAATCCCCTGTTCCTTGGCCAGTTTTTCCTGCTCTGCCTTTTCCTGTTCAATATAGGGCATTAGATAGGCGACCGATTTTTTCATCACTCGCGCCGACTTAACAACCTGAGGTAAAAACATTTTACCGGCACCAAAAAAGTCTCCGACTCTATTCATCCCATCCATCAGTGGACCTTCGATGACTAGAAGTGCTTCTTTATAGAGTTGATAGGCTTCTTCGCTGTCTGCTTCAATAAATTCCGTAATGCCCTTCACTAACGCATAACTTAAGCGCTCGTCAACAGTACGAGAACGCCACTCTTCATCAGCTTTGGACTCTTTAGCGGTGGATCCATCGGAAACATAATCACCGGCAATCGCCAATAAACGTTCTGTTGCGCCATCATCAGAATTTAACACCACATCATTAACGGCTTTGAGCAATTTATCAGGAACATCATCATATATGACAAGCTGACCCGCGTTGACAATCCCCATGTCCATACCGGCTTGGATCGCATGATATAAAAATGATGCATGTATGGCTTCTCTTACAGTGTTGTTACCTCTAAAAGCGAAAGAAACATTCGACACTCCACCCGAAACCAAGGCGTAGGGTAAATTCTTTTTAATCAGAGCCGTCGCTTCTATAAAATCCTTTCCATAATTGTTGTGCTCGTCTATTCCCGTTGCAACAGCAAAAATATTCGGATCAAAAATAATATCTTCAGCAGGAAAGTCGAGTTCATTGGTTAAAATGTCGTAAGCGCGTTTACAGATACTAAATTTACGCTCAACATTGTCAGCCTGACCATCTTCATCAAAGGCCATCACAATAATTGCTGCACCATATCGACGCGCTAAAATTGCCACTTCCTTAAACTTTTCTTCGCCTTCTTTGAGTGAAATGGAATTCACCACGCCCTTACCTTGAATGCACTGTAGACCGGCTTCAATTACTGACCATTTTGAAGAATCAATCATGATGGGAAGTTTGCTAATATCTGGTTCAGATCCAATCAGGTTCAAGTACCGAACCATCGCAGCTTCTGAATCGAGCATTCCCTCGTCCATATTCACGTCGATAATCTGAGCGCCGTTTTTAACTTGCTCAAGGGCAACTTCGAGCGCTGTCTCAAAATCATCTTCTTTGATGAGCCTTAAAA
>JAUUZN010000020.1 GCA_030589945.1 Gammaproteobacteria bacterium
ACTGAAAATAAAGTTGCCTTCTCCCGTCAAGCCTATAACGATAGTGTGATGACTTATAATACCTACAAAGAGCAATTCCCCAATAATATTATCAGCAATCAATTTAACTTTAATCATGCTGAATTATTTGAAGTCGAAGAGCCAGAAGTAAAGAAGGCTGTTAAAGTTTCTTTTAGTTAATTCGTACCCTTAACGAATTCTTAAACTTCAATAATGGACTTTTTTGAGCATCAACATCATGCAAAGAAGAAAACTAAACAATTAGTTTTCTATTTTGTATTGGCTGTTGTTTTAATTATTGCTGTCATTAATACCGTTGTTTTTTTTCTTGGAAACAATTCGGGACAGTTCCAACTTACTGCTAAACAATTCTTATTAAGCCCTTGGTTCGCAGCAATTAGTTTAGGTACCATTATTGTTATAATCTTGGGTTCATTGATCCGAGGTTTTCAAATTAGTGGTGGTGGAAAATCCGTTGCTAAAATGGTCAATGCTCGCCCCGTTAAACTCAACAGCAAAGACCGATTAGAACGAAGATTTATCAATGTGGTTGAAGAAATGTCCATTGCATCGGGCATGCCAGTTCCTACCCTTTACATTATGGATGATGAAATGGGTATGAATGCTTTTGTGGCAGGTCTTGTGCCCTCAGATACGGTTATGGTGGTGACTCAAGGACTCCTAGAAAATTTGAATCGACAGGAACTTCAAGGTGTTGTCGCCCATGAGTTTAGCCATATTTTCAATGCCGATATGCGCTTAAATGTCAGACTCATTGCCATACTTGGTGGCATACTAGCCCTTGGCCAACTAGGTTATTTTCTCTTAAGGACCATGCGATATTCGGGTCATCGAAGGAGTTCATCTAATTCTAATAACCAAATGGGCATTGTTTTACTCGGTTCAGGTGTTGCACTACTGGTTGTCGGATATATCGGATTATTTTTTGGTCGTCTTATCAAGGCAGCAATCTCTAGACAAAGAGAATTCCTTGCCGATGCATCGGCGGTACAATATAGCCGCGATTCAATGGGGATTGCCAATGCGCTATATCGAATTAAAACCAATGGTAAAGGATCTTTACTCGATTCATCTCATGCAGAAGACATGAGTCATATGTGTTTTGGCAGTGCTCTTAAATTCACTGCCTTTAGCGGATTACTCGCCACCCATCCACCCCTTGATGAGCGCATCAAAACACTGGTACCCGGATATAAACCACCAAAATCAACATCAACAGAATCTCATGCTGAAGTGGCTCAATCTTCTGCTTCTGAGACTGCTTCCAACTTTGCTGGTCCTCAAGCAGCTACGGATAATGCCCATCCTGTTATAGCAAATGACTCTGACGGAGATGCCCTTGAAATACTCTCACCTGAAGCTCTAATTAACAGCATTGGTCAAGTACAATCAGGCCAGCTCGCTCAGGCTAAAATTATCTATCAAGAGTTGCCCAATGAGCTGATTGATGCGGCTCATGAAAATGACAGAGCTTCATTGGTCATCCTTGCAATGATTGTTTCAGGTTCAGATATTGCCACGTTCAAAGTCGATGAGCTCATTGATTCTGTAGGCAACAGATTAACGGATGATGACAAGAAGCGACTAAAAATTTATGTGCTGATTATCAATCAACTCAAGCAACATCTCAAATTACCCTTGATTGAATTGACCATTCCTACGCTGAAACAACTCAGTGATGAGGATAAGAAAAATCTACTCGCCTGTTCAAGTCTTTTGATGAGTGCTGATCATAAAATAGAACCTTTTGAGTTTTTCCTCTACGCCTTATTACGCAAACATTTAAGTCACAAAGATGCGAGTTTTAGCAGTAAGACCATAAAAAAATACAAACCATTGCTATCCGATATTCAGTACCTAATTGCTATTTTAGGGCAAGCAAGTGAGCACTTTGATACTAAGATTCTAGCGAATACTATGAAAAGTTTTGATGCTGCTTGGACCGTTCCCGGTACATTACCGAGCTACAACGCCAATTTGTTAAATAAAGCCTTGCAGAGACTTAATCAGCTCACACCACTACTTAAACGCCCTTTGATGCAAACACTCGCAGAAATTATTCAACAGGATGGCCAAATAAACACAACGGAAATAGAACTACTTCGTGCAGTGGCTATCTATCTAGAATGTCCAATTCCTACCCTTGTAGTCTCACAATAAACTATTGATTGAGCAACCTGAAATTAAAAATTATCTCATAATGAAAAGCATTCATTGATGCAGAAGAAACTGTATATTAGACTATGCTTATTAAGCTACTCTAATTAAACTTTACTTATTAAAGTTACATCATTGGGTAATAACTTTTTGAAAAAATCTTTGAGAACAATTTTTGGGAACTAAAGTGCCTCACACAACATCCAGCAAAACAAGGACGCATTATGTTGACCCCTTTGGCCGACGTATCGATTATGTCCGTCTATCGGTGACCGATCGCTGTGATCTACGTTGTTTTTACTGCATGCCCAAAGGATATAAAGAATTCGAAGAGCCCAGTGATTGGCTAACCTTTGGTGAAATAGAGCGAGTCATCGGCGCCTTTGCAAGTCTTGGAATTGACAAGGTAAGGATCACTGGTGGTGAACCGCTTGTTAGAAAAAACCTCCCAGAACTTACCCATCGTCTCTCTAAAGTGAGTGGTGTCGAAGACATGTCACTCAGTACTAACGCGGTTAAGTTAGCTAAATTTGCCCAGCCACTTTATGACAGTGGTGTTCAACGACTCAATGTGAGTCTCGATACTGTAAATTCAGAGAAATTCACAGAGATCACCGGTGGTGGCAAACTGAGTAAAGTCATTGATGGTTTAATGGCCGCCAAAGATGCCGGTTTTGACCCCATCAAAATCAATATGGTGATGATGCGCGGTGTTAATGATGATGATGTATTCGAGATGATCGAATTTTGCTCTGAGCATGGCTTCATTTTGAGAATGATTGAGACCATGCCCATGGGCTCTACTGGAAAAGAAGCCAGTCAACGATACATTCCACTGGATGAGATTAAAGATCGCATCAGCGAACGCTATGAATTACTACCCGCAGTACAACGAGGAGCCGGTCCTGCTCGTTATTTATCGATACCTGAGAAGAACCTTAAAATTGGTTTGATCACACCCATCTCTCAACATTTTTGTGAGTCCTGTAATCGAGTTCGATTAGGTGTAAACGGAACGCTGTACCTCTGTTTAGGACAAGAGCATCAATATCCATTGCGTGAGTATTTAAGAGAGGGTGTCTCTGATGTTGAACTGCAACAGCATCTGATAAAGGCATTGGCACTTAAACCTGAAAAACATGAGTTCAATGAAAAACCCGATAACGTCATTCGTGTCATGTCCGTTACCGGCGGTTAGTCAGCTTTCCTCATCACTCTCTTCCTCTAGGCTATCTTCAAGTAATTTAGCATCAATTTGTTTTCGAGTTTTTGCACCTAGTTTTTGCAAATTAACTGTACGGCTCACTAACGAGCCTTTCCGGCCACTCGTTAATTGATTGTGAGCTTTTTCATAAGCACTTCCAGCCTGCTCTAAACGATGGCCCACCTCTTCCAACGAGTCAATAAATCCAACAAATTTATCATGCAATGCCCCTGCCTGCCGTGCGATCTCTTCGGCATTAGAATGTTGTCGTTCCACACGCCAAATATTTTCAACGACTCGCAAGGTTGCTAATAAAGTTGTTGGACTTACCAAGACAATTTTTTGTGACATTGCATCGGTAAATAATTGCGGATCATTTTCTGCAGCTAGCATATAGGCCGGTTCAATAGGAATGAATATGAAAACAAAGTCGAGACTGTTGATACCCTCTAAATTGTCATAGTTCTTAGCACCCAAAGCTTTTATATGACTACGAATACTGTTGATGTGTGATTTTAAAAATTGCTCTCGCTCTTCTTCAGAGTCCGCAGAGCAATAACGTTCATAATCGATTAGGGATACTTTCGCATCAACGATGATGTCTTTACCGTCGGGTAATTTCACCAACACATCGGGCAGATAACGATCACCATCCTCATTCTTTAAGTTAACCTGAGTCAGATATTCACGACCTTTAGACAAGCCCGAGCTTTCAAGTACGCGCTCAAGCACAACCTCACCCCAGTTACCTTGAATTTTACTGTCACCTTTTAAGGCGTTGGTCAGATTAATAGCATCTTGAGACATCTGTTGGTTCAGTGATTTTAGGGAGCCAATTTCGTGTAATAATGAAATCCGTTCCTTTGATTCCTTATCATAAACATCTTCAACCTTACTTCGAAAACTACTGAGCTGATCCTTCAGTGGATTTAATAGTCCTTCAATACTTTGCTTTGAATCTTCACGCCAATGTTTGGCTTTTTCATCGAGAATTTTATTTGCCAGTAAGTTAAATTCCTTGGTCATCTGTTCGCGAGCATCTTGAAGGAGCTGTATTTTTTCATCGGCCTGCTGTTTCTGCAAGATTGATTTTTCTTCAAAATGTGCAGCCGCGTCTTTTTGCTGCTGAGCAATAACTGCATGTTCAGCCTTTAAGGCAGACATTGATAAAGAAAGCTGATGATGAGAGTGAGAGAGTTCGTCCTGCTCCGATGTTAATCGTTCATTAAGTTCTTCTAAATGTTCGGCATCCAATTGTTTTAATGCCATTGCCTTCTCTAGAGATTCTATCAGCCCCTTTAATTTACTCGTTCGGATAAAATAAAAGACAATCGCAATAATCGCCACCAATGAAGGTACTATAAGCATGAGTTGAGAATATTGTTGGTCATTAATCATTAATAAAATCCAATCCTGTAAGCTAATTTACTTGTACTTCGTAACATCTATGGGCATCATTATTCCATATCCTAATCATTGATGGAATTCTTTCAAACAATTATGAGAATCGTATCTTTTAATACTAACGGTATTCGAGCAAGACCACACCAACTCAAGCAACTTACTGATGATCATGCACCTGATATTATTGGCATTCAGGAAAGTAAGGTTCAGGACGCTGATTTTCCTGAAACAATGATCACCGATCTTGGCTATGAACCCCATTATTTTGGTCAAAAGGGGCATTATGGTGTTGCCATGTTAACAAAAATGACACCTGAGTCTGTTGAACGTGGATTTCCTGACGACGAAGAAGATGCCCAGCGAAGGATGATTATTGGTAACTTTCGACTTAAGGACGGCAGCTTACTCAAAGTAATGAACGGCTACTTCCCTCAGGGTGAAAATCGTGATCATCCTACAAAGTTTCCAGCAAAGCGTAAATTTTATGCCGATTTATTAGCCTATATTGAAACCCAGTGTACAGCCGATATGAAGCTTGTGATCATGGGAGACTTTAATATTGCTCCCGAAGATACAGATATTGGCATTGGTGAAAAAAATGCCAAACGTTGGTTAAAAACTGGTTCGACAAGCTTTTTACCCGAAGAAAGACAATGGTATCAAAAACTCATGGATTGGGGCCTTTTCGATAGTTACCGACATCTGTATCCAGACTCTATGGAAAAATACAGCTGGTTTAATTATCGCACCAGAGCCTTTGATAATGAACCTAGAAAAGGTTTAAGAATTGATCAGATCCTTTGTACTCAGTCGCTCCTCGATACCGTGACCGCATCCGAAATTTCCTATGATTTGAGGGGCATGGAAAAACCTTCGGATCATTGTCCCATATGGACAGATTTTGATATTGAATAATCGTAGCTATTCTTTATGAACCATCATTATGAACCACCATTTTGAATCTTCGTCTTAAACAACTAAATTCAGTCGATGAAATTTCAGCACAGGATTGGAATCGACTGAATCTATCACAAAATCCTTTTCTCGATCATCGTTTTTTCAGCGCGCTAGAAAAGAGTGGTTCGGTTGCTATTAGCGGTGGTTGGAAGCCGTCTCATTTGTCCTGGTATGATGAAAATGATGTTCTACAAGCCTTAATGCCACTGTATTTTAAAAACCATTCCTATGGCGAATACATGTTTGATTGGAACTGGGCCAACGGCATTCAGCGTGCTGGTATCAACTATTACCCAAAGGCTGTTGCTGCAATTCCCTTTACACCAGTTTCTGGTAACCGATTAATGCTTAGTGAACCATTAACAACGAGCGAGATTATTCGTTCAGAATTACTTCAATCATTATTTCAAACCCTATCTTATGAGCAATTAAGCAATCTTCAGGCACTTTATCTCACAAAGCAGGAATCCAGTGATTGGCAAAAAGCCGGCGCCATTATCAGACAGGGATATCAATTTAGTTGGTACAACGGTCATGCAAATAACAAAGGAGAGACTCAAACATCCTATTCAGACTTTGATGATTTTTTGTCAAGACTCAATTCTAAAGCTAGAAAACAAATCAAAAGAGAACGGCGTTCAGTCTCTGCAGCAGAGGTTACATTTGAACAACTCGAAGGTGAAAACATTGATGATGACAGTTGGAATTTTTTTATTGAATGCTATCAGCTGACCTATCTTAAACGTTCAGGTCATGAGGGGTATCTTAACCTTGAATTCTTTCGTCAGTTTAGAGACAGCATGCCTGAGAACCTTTTGCTCATTATGGCATCCAGAGGCGGTAAAAGGTTAGCTTCATCATTATTTATTAAGGGCAATAATATTCTTTATGGTCGCTATTGGGGAGCCATGGAAAAAGTTGATGGTTTACATTTTGAGTGCTGTTACTACCAAGCAATAGAATATTGTATTAAGCATAAAATCCTTTGTTTACAACCAGGCACTCAAGGTGATTACAAAAGACGTCGTGGTTTTATTGCCGAAGCCGTTTTTGGAGCTTACTATTTTACCCTAGATGAACTAAAAAAACCCATTGCACATTACTTGAATGATGAAATTGAAGGTCTTGAGGAACAATTTAAAGAGTGGGATAATTCAACTCCATACAGAAAACAATGATCAAACCAATAAGGAATTAAAGCAATGATAGACCTCTATACAGCAGCAACACCAAACGGTCACAAGATATCAATTGCCTTAGAAGAAATGGCAATTCCTTATCATTTAATTAACATCGATCTATTGGGTGGCGAGCAAAAGCAAGAATCGTTTATAAAGATGAATCCAAATGGACGCATACCGGTCATTGTCGATAGTGATAACGGAATGACCCTCTTCGAATCGGGCGCAATCTTGATTTATCTCGCTGAAAAATCCGGACTATTTTATGGCAATGATGATGCTGAAAAATATCAAATTTTACAATGGCTGATGTTCCAAAAGAGTGGTCTTGGACCGATGATGGGGCAAGCCAATGTCTTTCACCGATATTTCCCCGAACGTATTGAGCCCGTCATTGATCGCTACCAAAACGAGGTAAAAAGATTGCTCACCATTATTGATTCTCAACTGGAAAACCAAGATTATCTTGTGGGTGATTTTAGCATTGCAGACATATCAACCTGGCCCTGGGCAAAAACACATGCCTGGTCTGGTGTTGATATTGAAGACTTACCTAACTTAAAAAAATGGATCGACAGAATTTATGCAAGACCAGCATCCTTAAAAGGATCTAAACTGCCTCCTAGAGGTACGGAAGAGCAGGTGGTAAAGGGTGGGCAATCAATTATTCAAAAATAACCAAGAAACTAAGAATGGTTCCAAAACTAACGGCAAGCCGTAAACCTATTTTCGTATCCTTGAATAAACTCATAAACTTCCTTTATTAGGTATTAATTTTTACATTATTGATTAAGCTGAATGATAGGGCTCCAGTCTAACCAATCAGAATCAACCTCATTATGAAGTCTATATTGATGGGTGTTACTAACCTGCTCACCAACATTATCCGGTGTTGCAAACACGATACCGCCACCCAGTATAGACTCAATAGATTCAGACTTAATATGGACTCCGCTGAGTAACCCGACATTAATATCAATCCCAGATGCATTCCAAAAACGACTGTTGTCGCGCACTAATGTCTGATGACGCTCGTTAATGTTAATGTAAATCAATACCGATTCTGATGTTGCTGAAAGCTCATAACCAATCACTTCACCGACGGTTATTTGTCGATAAAAGACCGGTACTCCATTGCTAATGGAGCCTAATGTGGGTGACTCCAAAATTAGATTAAGTCCTGTTTGCTTACCTGTTATAACGGGTTGTTGTGTTAAAACTTTAAAACTATTCTGATGTTCACCATCGCCAGGAATTAACTGCAACTGTGGACCTGAAAGTAAGCTTCCTAGATTTTCCTGTCGAAGTAAGCCCAATTTTGTTTTTGCTAGCCAAAATTGTGAATTGACACGAATAAGATTTCTCATCTCATTGTTGATTGAAGCTGTTAGCTCAACCGCATGGCTTGGTTGGATTAATTTGGTTTTAATAACCTCGCCAATTTTAATTCCTTTATAAGAAATAAGAGTCCCTACATCCACAGATGCATCATCGAGTAATTCTAATACAACAGTAAACCCATGCTCCTGGGCACTCTCTTTTGAATCATAAAGCTTGTACGACTCACCATTTTCAATGCTCACAGATTGTTTTATTAACTCATCGTTATAAAATGCTATCCCACCACTGAGGATACTGTCGATACTGGATGTGCTTATCTTTAGTCCCGATGCTGATGCATTTACAGAAATACCACTTACATTATAAAAGCGACTATGGGCTTTCACTCTATCGACAAATTGTGGAACAATATGGATTTGCACATCAACACCCGTTCCTGACTTATTGAGCTGAACGGACTGAACTGAACCCACTTCAATATCTTGATAATAGACTCCAGAGGCAACCTGCACACTCGAAGCCGTATCGGCCGTCAGACTGAGGTGTAACCCTTCTGTAGACCAAGAGAGTGCTGGAGCAGTCACTGCGAGGACAAAATCAGATTGAGTCTTCCCTTCGCCAGACTGCACTGCAAAATAAGCCCCACCTAACAATGAATCAAGACCGGTAATTTTCGATGCTTTCAATTGTGGCTTTACTAGCCAAAATATAGAGTTTTCTCTTAATATTTCCTGATAACGAGGGTCAATACCTATTTCTGCAACCACTTCTTGAGCCTTGGCATCATAAGTGACCCTCCGCAATACTCCGGCTTCAAATCCCTTATATTTTAATTTGGTAAAACCAGCGTCCAAATAGTCTGCCGTTTTCATACGAAGTGTCAATGTCATGTGGCTGGCTGAACCATCTTGCGAATCGAGCAAATAAAATTCATAGCCATCTTCTATTTCGGTCGCATCCTTAAAAGGAGTATCAAAGGCTATCCCTCCCTTAACGACGGTTAACATAGACTCTGATTGAACTTTTATTCCCCCCAAGCCAGCAGAAAGTTTAATACCGCTGATGTTCCAAAATCGACTGCTACTATTTACCAAATGACTAAATTCAGGCTTAATTTGCAAGTGTAAGCCAATACCCTTGGACAGATCATCAATGAGTAGATCGGCAATCCTGCCAACTTCAACGCCCTTGAATAATATTGCTGTACCCATTGTGATTGAGCCTAATTCTTTCGCCTTCAGGAACACATGCAAACCAGGTTCACTAAAGTCAGGTGGTGGGGGTCCATCTAACGCATAATATTCTCTAGCAATGTCTGTTGCTGCACCCACCTTTAGGGTGATGTAATTACCTGATATTAACGTCTCAAGATTAGACAAACTGCTCAAAGACAAGTCAGGTTTTACCAACCAAAATTCAGTTTCTGTATTAAGCAATGCTTCTGCACCAGGATCAATAATGACCGTCGCGACAACATCCCGGCCATCAACCGTAGCAATTCGAATACTGTCAAGATGCCCAATTTCAATGCCTTGAAACTTAACCTTTGTTATGCCCGACTGTAAGTCGTAACCACTGGCAAAATGGATTTCAATGGGTACTCCAACGCCAGCAGAGTTATAGTCTTCAAAGAGATCATAAACAATGTCATCCGTTAACTTTTTTGCGTCCATATCGGGTGTAAATAAGGATATGCCACCGGCTAAAATTGCTGAGAGTGATTCCGTATGAATTTCAAAGCCTGAAAGTGACCCTTTCATTTGAATTCCACCCGAATTCCAAAATACGGTAGATTCATTGACTAAATTTGCATATTGCTCGTCGATAATGGCATTGATTTCAACGTTTTTACTATCCTGAGATAATTTGAAATATCGTACTTCACCAATAGGAATTTGACGATAAAAAAGTTGTGTTCCTGCACTGACCGAACCCAATTTATCAGCTTTTAATGTCACTCTGACACCGGGATCATCTTCTCCTACTGGAGGTGCCGACTTGAGAACAATAAAGTGACGAGTAGATTCACCGGTATCTTCAGGCTCGAAGGCGATATAATCACCGCCCAGTACCGTTTCTAATCCTGAGACTCCAGCAAGTGAAATTTGCGCTCTAACCACCCAAAATTGTGTTTGTGTTGTAAGGTATGATTCGATGGAAGGATCAACATCTGCATGAATAATCACCCGAGTCAGATCGTCTGTCAGCTCTATGTTTGAAACAACTCCTGCGCGAATTCCACGGAACTTTAATTGTGTTTTTCCAACAACAATACCTTCAGCCGTAGACATTTCTATGGTGATGGGTATTTTAGAGTCAAGGGTGACCCTCACAATTAACCAGATGGTAATCGCCAGTGCAAGTATGGGTAATATCCAGATCGGTGAAAAATTAAGATCGGCTGTTTTTCTTGCTTTTACATGAGGCTGATTTATTGATTCTGTCACTCTATTTCCTTCTCATCCCAAATAAGTCTTGTGTCAAAGCTATTTGCCGCCAACATTGTTAAAATGACCATTAAGCAAAATGCTGTGATGCCTAAACCTGCATTCACTGTTGCAATTCCACCAATGTTAACAAGAGCCACTAAAAACGTAACGACAAAAACGTCTAACATTGACCATTTTCCAAAAAATTCGATCACACGGAACATACGAGTTCTTAATTGTTTATTCATTGCAATTTTTCCATCCAGTGACAGTAATAATAACAACAAACCTATTATCTTTAATATGGGCACCATAATACTGGCAACAAAAACAATCATTCCAATGGGATAAAGACCATGTTGAAATAAGCTAATAATGCCCGAAATAATGGTATCAGGTTCACCCTGGCCAAAGGCTGAAATCGTCATGACCGGTAGCATATTTGCAGGTATCAACAAAATGATGGCCGATAACGTTAGTGCCCAACATCGACTCACCGAATTACGACGGCGTGAGTGTATTGTCGAGCCACAACATCGACATTGTTGCTGATCAATTGTACTGAGACCATTGCAGTATTCACAACAGATTAATCCCGCTTCCCTTGCAGATTCGACGACCTTATTGTCAGCAGAGTTAGGAGTTTGCATTGAGCGTTTCCCAAAAATGGTGGCGTGATGATGTGGTGGTCACTAATAAAGAACAAAACATTAATAAAATAAAACAGATAAGACCTGCACCAATAGTTACGGTAAAATCATCCAGTAATTTTACAAAGGCTACAATCAGTCCCAATATATAAACCTCAGACATTCCCCAACTGATTAATCGCTGATAGCTTTTTTGTAATGTGACCAAGTACTTTGGATATAACTCAAACCGTAAATGCAGCGATATCCAAAATGATATCAGTAAAATTAATATAGGAACCAATACGGCAAATAGCATGAGTCCAAGGCCTGCTATCCAGTAGGATGAATTCAACATAGGGGGAATACTTTGAATAACCGATGCAGAATTTCCAATTCCGAGTGCTTCCATATTCATCATCGGTGTAAAATAAGCCGGCATAACCATCAATAAACCACTAAAACTCGCAATCAAAGTTTTGTTATTAGTGTCGCGCCGTTCTTGATACATCAGGTTGTTACAGCGCGGACAATGGGCCTGTTGATCGACATCTAAGGGTATTCTTTCAACGAGCAAATCACAGTCGTGACAGGCAGTCATTTTGTCCAGGTATTTGCTATCCATTCTTGTATTCATTAGGGCATTCATTTCGTTTGTTTATAAAAAATAAGCCTATTAAATTCGTCGTTTAAATACAATGTTATGAACTAATTTTTATTCTCTGGAGGAGTTTGGTTACTTTTAATCTTATCATTAACAAGACCAATTTCTGAGCCTACCACCTGCTGTCCCTGAATAATGATAATTTCAACGCGGCGATTGTAGGCACGATTCGCTCTAGTATCATTTTCTTTAATGGGAATGGTATCAGCATGTCCAATGATGCTAAATCGCTTTCGTTCCAGTTCTTTTGATGCTAAAAGTTCTCTTGCAACCGTTGCTGCTCGAGCACCTGACAGTTCCCAGTTTGAGGGAAAACGTTTGGTATAAATAGGTCGATTATCCGTGTGTCCTGCAACCGTGATTCGACCCGATGTATCTTTGAGTATATTACGAATTTTTTTCAATACGGGTAAAAAGCTACTTTTGATAAGCGCTTCTCCAGAACCAAAAGAGCCTTGCTCGCGAATCCGAAACACTAGATATTTACCCTGTGCAACTATCTCGATCTGACCGGAGTCGAGTTCATCGGCCATCTGTTGTGCAATTTCCAATGCAAGGGCTTCCGTTTCTGGAGTCGGTTCTTTACTTTCAGATGTAATAATATAAGTAGGATTAATTTGTAGTGCGTCTTCATCAGTACTGTCAGATGATTCATCATCTTCACCTTCAGAGTCATCTTCACCCTGCCCTTCAGAAAAATCTAAGGTTTGGCGATCAGTGTCAATAGTCTGTTGGTTAATTGCGGTAATTAATGTAGGTTGTGGTTTGCCCGGTGAAAATTCCTGAGCAATAATACTGGTGCCCTTAGGAATATCTTTTGCTTCAACTTTATTTTGTACACCAAAAGCCGCCTTCATAGAGCCCGCGACCTGTTTGTATTTCAAAACATCCATTTCTGAAAATGAAAGTAATAACACGAAGAAACACATTAACAACGCCATCAGATCAGCGAATGTTCCCATGTATGCTGGCAAGCCCTCAGGTGGGCAGATTACCTCTTCGTGTTCTTCTTCACTCATTATTCTTTCTCAATTGAATCCTTTTAAACTGTAATCTTTACAGCCAAACCCTTTACAAAAAAGTGTGCTGACTTACTCTTCTGCTGAGGGTCTATTACCTGCAGAAATGTAACCCATAAGTGCCTGCTCGATAACTCTTGGATTTTGGCCGGCCTGGATTGATAACAAACCATCGATAATTAAATTATTGGTGAGGTTTTCTTCATCGTTTCGAAGCAAACATTTGTCTGCAATTGGAATGGCGACCATGTTGGCAATTAGGGCACCATAAAGAGTTGTTAAAAGTGCTACGGCCATTGATGGTCCAATGGTTTTAGGGTCATCCATGTTGGCTAACATTGCCACAAGACCCACCAGCGTTCCAATCATTCCCATCGCTGGAGCTACGTCACCTAAACCTTTAAATATACTCGCTGTGAGCATATGCCGGTCGGAGGCCATTTTGACTTCCTTGGTGAGGATTTGTTTAACGATGTCACCATCGTGGCCATCAACAAGAAGGTTGATACCTTTATTCATAAATTCATTGGGTATTTCTGCACTCTCAAGTGAGAGCAAACCGCCCTTACGCGCAGCATCAGCTAGTTCTACTATTTTCTCAATCAACTCTTCTGGAGGCTGGGATTTGAAATTTAGGATCTTCATACCACCTTTTACGGCACCTATAAATTGACCCATGGAAAACTTCATCAATATGACGAAGTGGCTACCCACAACAACAATTAATACAGAGGGCACATCAAAAAACATTATGATTTCACCGCCACTCGAAAGTACCATGGCCATTACAACCATAGCAAATGCACCTATGAGTCCGATGATGGTAGCTAAATCCACAATTCACTCCTTGTTCGTTTCTTAATAAAAAAATGCTTATCCATTTTTTTCTAAACTCTCACTTCTAACTCAAAAGGATAGCACTGATTGAGACATTTGTGCAGGGACTGTTAATAATAACTTATGTTGATGCGATTAATTACCCAAAAAGCGCTTTGTGGATAGCAAAATGAATCAATATAAGCGAAAATACAGCATCTCTATCGAGAGCAAAACGGCTTTATATCATGACAACAATACTGATCGTTAAAATGATGATGAAAGGATAATTCTGATGGGCAAAAATGCTGAGAACACGAATAACTTCGAACAGCAATTGGCTGAACTTGAGTCACTGGTCGAAGCAATGGAAAATGGAGAAATCAGTTTAGAAGATTCTCTTAAAAGTTTTGAAAAGGGAATTCAACTGACTCGTTCTTGTCAGAAATCTCTCAGTGAAGCTGAACTAAAAGTAAAAATATTACTCTCTGATGATGCTGAACCTTCTAACTTTGAAGAATAGACTGTGGATCTCAATCTTTTAATTACCGATTGCCAACAGCGCATTAATACTGTTTTAAAAACATACTTAGACAGCTCTAAACCCTACAGTGACAACAATGCCGATCGTTTAATTGAAGCCATGTCCTATTCAGCCCTCGACGCTGGAAAACGACTGCGACCACTCTTAGTCTACAGTTGTGGCGAAGCCTTTGGTGCTAAATTGGATGATCTTGATGCAGCGGCAGCGGCAGTAGAATGCATTCACGTTTATTCATTAATCCATGATGATCTCCCCGCCATGGATGACGACGATCTTCGTCGTGGAAAACCAACCTGCCATATTCGGTTTGACGAGGCAACAGCAATCCTTGCAGGCGATGCACTGCAAACATTAGCCTTTGATATTTTAATTAATCACCCTTTGTCAGACAAGGCTGAAGCGTCTCGCCTTGCCATGTTAAAAGAGCTCTCTACTGCCAGTGGTTCAAAGGGCATGGGTGGTGGTCAGATGTTAGATTTACTGGCAACAAACCAGAATTTACAGCTTGATGATTTAATCACCATGCACCGAATGAAAACCGGGGCATTGATTAAAGCGAGCATTGTAATGGGGCTCTTAAGTGCTGGTATTAATGATATTAAGATCATCCAATCAATGACGACCTTTGGTGAACTCATTGGGCTTGCTTTCCAAGTGAAGGATGACATTTTAGACATTGAGGGTGATACCGAGATCATTGGAAAACCATCGGGTTCAGATGCCGCAGCCAATAAATCTACTTTTCCGGCCCTAATGGGACTGGATTCTGCAAAAATATATGCTGAAGAATTGATCACCGAAGCACTTCAAGCATTAACACCATTGGCGTACAATACAGATCAATTAGAAAAACTAGCAACCTACATTATTGAGCGACAACACTAATGAGTCCTGAAGAACTCACAGCTAAAATGTCAGATACACTCAGCGAAAATCTGTCCGCAGATGTGCCCGAAAATGACTCGGACCATAATACTTCTGGCGGTCAAGATAACACTCTGTTGGGTGATATTGATTTTCCAGAGCATCTACGACTATTAGATGAGTCTCAACTTCCTCAGGTTGCCGATGAACTTAGAGCATTTCTCATCGATACCATCAGTCAATCTGGAGGCCATTTTGCCGCAGGACTCGGTACTGTTGAATTAACCATCGCACTGCATTATTTACTGAATACCCCTGAAGATAGGATTGTATGGGATGTTGGACATCAAGCCTATCCGCACAAGGTTTTGACCGGTCGAAAGAGTCGTCTTAATAGCATTCGCCAGACCCATGGACTGTCACCCTTTCCAGATCCTCAAGAGAGTGCTTTTGATGCCTTCGCTGTAGGCCACTCATCGACCTCTATCAGCGCAGCTTTAGGAATGGCTATTGCCGCACGTCAACAGGGCATTGATCGCAAAGTTGTGGCTGTGATTGGTGACGGTGCAATGACTGCAGGAATGGCATTAGAAGCGATGAACCACGCAAGTTCTTGTGGCATTAATATGCTAGTCATTCTGAACGATAATGATATGTCTATCTCAGAAAATGTTGGAGGTTTAAACAATTACCTCTCTAGAATTTTTTCTGGCAAAACCTATGCTACCTTTAAAGATGGTCATAAAAAGGTTTTCCAAAGTCTACCAGCCGTCAATGAATTCGCCCACCGTGTTGAAGAGCACCTAAAGGGTATGGTGGTGCCAGGCACCCTGTTTGAAGAGTTAGGCTTTAACTATATTGGCCCCATTGATGGCCATAACTTACCCATTCTTCTTAAGACCATCAGCAACATGCTGAAACTCAGTGGCTGTCAACTGCTACACATTGGCACCATAAAGGGTAAAGGCTATGCTCCGGCTGAAGCCGATCCCATTGGTTATCATGGTGTCGTCAATTTTGACCCAACCGCCTCTTCACTACCGAAGAAAACTAATAGCACCAAAACCTATTCGAATATATTTGGTCAGTGGCTCTGTGATATGGCAGAAAATGACCCTTTATTGGTGGGTATTACTCCCGCAATGCGTGAAGGTTCAGACATGGTGGAATTTTCAAAAAGATTTCCCGAGCAATATTATGATGTGGCGATTGCTGAACAACATGCAGTTACGCTTGCAGCAGGTATGGCGGTTGACGGACTCAAACCCGTTGTTGCCATTTATTCCAGTTTTCTTCAACGTGGTTATGATCAGCTCATCCATGATGTTTGTTTACAAAATACCGATGTGCTGTTCGCTATCGATCGTGGTGGCATCGTCGGTGGGGATGGCGCAACTCACAATGGTGCATTCGATTTAAGTTTCTTGCGATGCATTCCCAATATCATCATCATGGCGCCAAGTGACGAAAACGAATGTCGGCAAATGCTTTATACTGGATACAGGTATCAAGGCACAGCAGCAGTACGCTATCCACGAGGAAGTGGTCCTGGCGTTGAGGTTGAAAAAGAAATGACCGCCCTACCCATCGGTATTGGACGAATTGTGCGACAAGGTAAAAAGCTAGCGATTCTATCCTTTGGTCACCTATTACCCGATGCCTTAGCTGCAGGTGAAATACTGGGGGCAACCGTTGCTGATATGCGCTTTATTAAACCTCTGGACAAAGATTTAATCTTACAAATTATTGCGACTCACGATATTCTCATCACCTTAGAAGAAAATACCATTATGGGTGGTGCTGGTAGTGCTGTGAATGAGTTTCTGACAACAATTGACAAGCATGTCACCGTCAAAAATTTAGGTATACCCGATCGTTTCATTGAGCACGGTAACGCACTAGATTTAAAGGCTGATATTGATTTGAATCAAGATGGAATTGTTGCCGCCGGTCAAGCCTTGCTCAAATAAAAAAGACATTAATTGATCAATAATCTTAGCAACTAACTAATCATTTATCTTAAGCAAAAGCCTGAATACAATAGCTCAAGATTAATCCCGGAAATAAACCCAGTCCAATCATTGCTAGACCATTGATACTGAGCGCAACTTTCATTTCCATATCTGCTTTCAGAGGCGTCTCGTTTTCTGGCTTATCAAAGAAAATTACCTTGGCGATCCGCAAGTATACAAAGGCACCAATAATGGAATAAACCATGGCCAGAACAGCTAACCACATCAGACCGTTGTCGGCATGAATAAGCGCAAGAATGACTTGTAGTTTTGGCCAGAAACCAATGAACGGAGGCACACCTGCCATAGACATAATCGTCATCAACATCATCAATGCAAACCATGGGCTGCGTTGCCAAAGGCCTTTGAAATCATCCAAATTATCACATTCATAGCCCGCACGGCTCATGAAGATGATCATGCCAAAACCGGCAATGGTGGTTAGTGCATAGATGAGGATATAAAACATTGAAGCGCTGTAGCCTTCATTTGTGCCGGCAATAATTCCGAGTAAGAAATATCCCATATGGGCAATTGCTGAATAGGCTAATAATCGCTTGGTATTGCTTTGAGCGATTGCGGTGATATTACCCAGACCCATCGACAAGACACTTAAAATGATCAACATCATCACCCAATGGGACTGTAATTCTGGTAGCGCCTGAACCAAGAGACGCATAATCATGCCAAAGGCTGCAATCTTAGGAACCGAACCAATAAAGGCCGTAACCGAAGTAGGTGCCCCTTGATAAACATCTGGAAGCCACATATGAAAAGGCACGGCACCTATCTTGAAGGCAAGTCCACAAACAATAAACACTAGACCTAATGCATAGAGTAAGTTATTTTCTGGGCTCTCAGAAATAACATTGGCAATTTCATCAATGTTTACACTTCCCGTCATACCGTAAACCAGAGACATGCCGTAGAGTAAGAATCCTGATGCCATTGCACCCATTACAAAATATTTAATAGCGGCTTCACTGGCTAGACGTGAATCGCGATGACAGGCAACCAGGGCGTAACTAGACAGGGACATCAGTTCGAGACCCAGATAGATGGTCAAGAAACTGTGGGCTGAAACGAGAATACTGGCACCTAAGGTGGCAAAGATGATCAGCATATAATACTCACCACGGAGTATTTCTCTGTCATTGATGTATGGCTTAGAATATACCAGTACTAAGAAGCCTACAGCAAAGATCGCTATCTTTAACATAATGGCCATATCGTCTAATACAAAGGTTCCTGCGTAAGCAACGATTGATTCACCGCCCAATTGTCCGACGGTCAAATAAATACCACCCAACAAGGCCAATTGACTAAGCCAATAAGTGAGCTTGTGCTCTTTATCCGTAACAAATAAATCAGTAACCAAAACCACGCAGGCCATGATTAGCATGAATATCTCTGTCGCCAGTGGGGCGAGATCCGGTGTTTCAAACATCAGGAACAAACTCCGCTAACAACTGCATCAGGCAGCTTTGACTGTAATCCACACTCCAGTAGGTTCACAACTGAAGCATCCATAATTTCTACCAATGGTGCTGGATAAAGACCAAAACCCAGTACCATTATGGCCAGTGCGATAAACACAATGGTTTCTCTCATATTAATGTCTTCAAGCTCAGCAACCTTGTCATTGCCAACATCACCGAAAATGACTCGCTTGTACATCCAGAGACTATAAGCTGCACCAAGAATTAAAGTGGCTCCTGCCAAAAATGCATACCAGAAGTTTGCTTGGAAGGCAGCGAGGATCACCATGAATTCACCGACGAATCCAGACGTTCCAGGTAGACCACTATTAGCCATGGCAAAGAGCATGAAAAATGCTGCAAACTTAGGCATGGTATTGGCAACACCACCATAATCGCTGATATTGCGACTGTGCAGACGGTCGTATAAAACACCGACACATAAAAATAGCGCCGCTGAAATAAAGCCGTGAGAAATCATTTGAATTAATGCGCCCTGCATACCGAGTTCGGCGGCCATCTGATGGTCACTGCTCATTAGGCCCATTGCGATGAAAAATCCTAAGGTGACAAAACCCATATGGGCAATGGATGAATAAGCAATCAGCTTTTTCATGTCTTCTTGCACCAGTGCCACAAGTCCGATGTAAACAACGGCGATGAGCGACAACACAATCATTAAAAATGCGTACTCGGTGGCAGCATCTGGCGTAATGGGTAAACTAAAACGGATAAAACCGTAGGTTCCCATTTTCAACATGATTGCCGCAAGTATTACCGAACCACCGGTTGGCGCTTCTACGTGTGCATCGGGTAGCCAAGTATGGACCGGAAACATTGGCACTTTAACAGCAAAGGCTATGAGGAAAGCAAAGAAGATTAACGTTTGCGCTTCCATGGGTAAGCTCAGTTGTTGCATGTCTGCAATAGCAAAGCTATCGCCAATGACACCCATGTAAATGAGGGCAAGTAGCATGAACACTGAACCTAAAAAGGTGTATAAAAAGAACTTGATGGTTGCGTAGACTCTATTAGGTCCACCCCAAATACCAATGATTAGAAACATTGGAATAAGCATGCCTTCCCAGAAAACATAAAACAAGATACTGTCGAGTGATGCGAAAACGCCATTCATTAACCCTTCCATGATCAGGAAGGCCGCCATATATTGACCGGGGCGCTTTTGAATAACATCCCATCCTGCAATAACGACAAGCACCATTGAGAAGCTTGTTAGGATGATCAGTGGCATTGAAAAACCATCGACACCCAGACTGTAGTTAATATTGAGCGAGGGCACCCATTTGGCAAACTCGACAAATTGCATTTCAGCTGTACCGGTTACAAACCCCGTATAGAGCGGAACGCATAGCAGTAATGTGCCAACTGAAACGAGTAAGGCAATGGTTTTTGATAATCCTGGATTCTTATCACCCAGCAATAACAGTGCAAAAGCTCCGATGATGGGAACCCAAATGAGTAAACTTAATAGTGGCAATTCAGTCATAGTGAATTGTTCTCTTTTCCTATGTTTGTGCTAAAAAAATATGCTATTAAAAATACCTTGGTACTCTTTAACCTTGGTAACTTCTTAACCTTGATAAACAAGCCAACCAAGAAAACATACAAGTCCAATTATCATGGTGAAGGCGTAATGGTAAAGTTGGCCTGTCTGAAGCTTTCTCATCAAACTAGCAAAAATACCGACTGTTTTAGCCGTTCCATTCACCATCATTCCATCAATCAATCTTTGATCGCCGTGCTTCCATAATTGATTACCCAACTTGACCAAGCCATTGGCAAATACGGTCTGATTGAAATCATCAAAATAATATTTATTGACCAGCACGGTATGCAGTCCCTTGAAACGATTTTCCAACGTCTGAGGAATATCGGGTCGTTTAATGTATAGGAACCAGGCCGTTACCACGCCACCCAGTGCCAGATAGAAGACTGGATTGCTGAATGCATGCAGTGCGAAAGAAACAGGGCCATGCCATTCTTTGCCAATTTCACTCAGTACATCATGCTCAGGCAGTACTTTGATGACACCATCGAAGAAACTACCAAATAACATATCACCCGTTGTGAACCAGGCGATACCCACCGAGGGTATGGCCAATAAGATGAGAGGCAATGTCACAACCAAGGGTGATTCATGCAAATGTTCACGGGTATGATCATCAAACCGTTCATTGGAATGAAACACCATAAAGAATAATCTAAAGCTGTAAAGCGCGGTAATAAAGACACCAATGAGTACCGCATAGTAAGCGTAGGTTGAAGCGAGTCCTAAGGTACCGTGCTGCGCTGCAAGAATGATCACATCCTTTGAATAATACCCTGAAAACAGTGGCGTTCCGATAAGCGCTAATGAACCAATTAATGAAGTGATCCAAGTGATGGGCATGTACTTGTAGAGTCCACCCATCTTGCGCATGTCCTGCTCATGGTGCATGCCGATGATCACAGAACCTGCTGCTAAAAATAGTAATGCTTTGAAAAATGCGTGAGTCATTAGATGGAATACACCAACTGCATAGGCCGATGATCCTAGTGCTACCACCATGTAACCCAATTGAGAAAGTGTTGAATAGGCGACCACTCGTTTAATATCATTTTGGACGAGGCCAAGAAACCCCATAAATAATGCCGTTGTTGCACCAATCACCAGAATGAAAGCAAGAGCCGTTTCAGAATATTCAAATAGCGGTGACATACGTGCCACCATGAATACACCCGCCGTTACCATGGTCGCTGCGTGAATGAGTGCAGATATGGGTGTTGGTCCTTCCATTGAATCAGGGAGCCATACGTGGAGTGGAACCTGTGCAGATTTACCCATGGCACCAATGAATAGACAAATACAAATGGCCGTCATTGCAGACCATTCGCTACCATTAATCACATCAAAGGTTGGCTCTGTTGCTGCGAAAGCTTCAACCTTTCCAAAGACCGTAGCGTAATCAAGGCTGTTGAAGAAATAAAGTACGCCGGCAATACCAAGTAAGAATCCAAAATCACCCACTCGGTTGACTAAAAATGCTTTTAGGTTGGCGTAAATTGCGGTGTCTTTTTTATACCAGAAACCAATTAATAGATAGGAGACAAGTCCTACAGCTTCCCAACCAAAGAACAATTGTAGGAAGTTGTTGGACATAACTAGCATTAACATGGCAAAGGTAAACAGAGAAATGTAGCTGAAGAATCGTTGATAACCGGGATCGTCCTTCATGTAACCAATGGTATAGATGTGAACCATCAGTGATACAAAGGTCACCACAACCATCATCATCGCTGTTAAATTATCGACTAAAAAGCCAACCTCAAGTGTTAAATCTCCAACAACTGCCCAGGTATAAACCGTTGCATTGTAGGCTTCTCCGCCATCAACGAGCAGGTACTTCAGTACGAACATTGAAGCTATTGTTGAAAAACCAACGCCTGCAATGGTGACTACATGTGAACCAGCACGCCCTATTTGCCGACCAAAAAGGCCTGCAACAATGGCACCGATGAGTGGTGCAAGTGCAATCCAGAGATAATATTTTTCCATCTTCTGTATGTCCGCCCTAGCCTTGCAATGAGTCCAGCTCTTCAACATCAATGGTTTTACGATTTCTAAAGACTAGTAATAAAATCGCCAAACCAATTGCTGCTTCTGCTGCTGCAACTGTGAGAATAAAAAATACAAATACCTGTCCAACCGGATCATCAAGGAACCGTGAAAAGGCAATAAAATTAGTATTAACCGCGAGCAGCATCAGCTCGATACTCATCAGCAAAGTGATGATGTTCTTACGATTAAGGATGATACCGGCAATGCCTACGGTAAATAGCACGGCACTGACAACAAGATAGTCTGATAGGGCAATCATTCGCTTGCTCCTTCTGATTTCATCTTGACGATACGTAATCGGTCTTCTTTCATAACACTGACCTGATGATCGACATTCTGTGTTTTGTTGCCTTCACGCTTACCACGAAATGCCAAGCTGATTGCTGCAATCATCGCAACCATTAATATCAGCGCTGCTATCTCAAAAGGATAAAAATAATGGGTGTAGAGCAACATGCCTAATTCAGTCACACTGCTGTAATCTGCAGGATGTGGTGGTGGAACTGGAAAGGCTTCAGGCCCAAATGCATCGGTACCCAATACCCGAAATAGCACATAGAGAAGTGCCCCTGAGACGACAATACCGATAGGCAAATACTTGGTAAAACCCTGTCTTAATTCTGCAAAGTCGACATCGAGCATCATCACTACAAATAAGAACAGCACCATAACTGCGCCCACATAAACAAGTATGAGTAATATCGCCAAAAACTCAGCTTCGAGCAGCATCCAAATACAGGCAGCATAAAAGAAGGTCAGTATTAAGAACATCACAGCACGCACGGAGTTCTTAGAACTAATGACCATCAATGCTGAAGCAATGAGCAGCACCGAGCAGGCATAAAATATAATTTGTTCAATCGTCATTTCTATTTCCTGTCAGTTACCGGTAAGGGATATCAGCTTCTAAATCTGCAGCCAACTGATCTTCGTATTTATCACCGATTGCCAGTAACTCTTCTTTGGTCATAATATTTTCGCCACGATTTTCAAAATGATATTCAAAAACACGTGTTTCAACAATTGAGTCCACTGGGCAAGATTCCACACAGTAGCCACAATAAATACACTTAAACATGTCAATTTCGTAGCGCGTGGTTCTACGAGTGCCATCATCTGCACGAGGACCGGCCTCAATGGTGATTGCAAGCGCAGGGCATACGGCTTCACACAATTTGCAAGCAATGCAACGCTCTTCTCCATCTGGATAACGTCTTAAGGCATGCAGCCCACGAAAACGATGGGACTGGGGCGTTTTTTCTTCGGGATATTGAACCGTGACTTTTTTCACGATCATATGACGCCCCGTCACGCCCAAGCCTTTACGCAACTCTGAGAGAGAAAATGTTTTAAATAAACGTTTTATAAAACTCATAATTCAATTGCTCTTTCTTTATTCCAAGGACTTATGCCAAGGACATTAATACCAAGGACCAAAACCGGTTTTCGCCATGATTGCAACAATCACTAACCAGAATATAGTCACAGGAATAAGTACCTTCCAGCCAAGCCGCATGATTTGATCATAACGATAACGTGGAAATGTTGCTCTCAACCAAAGCATTCCAAAGAGGAAGACAGCTGCTTTTGAAAGTAACCAAATGGTGCCTGGCACCCAAGAAAACAGACCTTCTAATACGGGTATTCCTTGGAAGGGTGATAACCATCCTCCCCAGAAAAATAATGCGGTCAATACTGAAATCAAAATCATGTTGGCATATTCAGCGAGGAAAAATACCGCAAACGCAGTACCTGAATACTCAACATGGAAGCCCGCTACAATTTCAGACTCACCTTCGGGCAAATCAAAGGGTGCACGGTTTGTTTCTGCTACACCTGAGATGTAATAAATAATAAACAATGGGAACAATGGGACCCAGTTCCAAGTCAGTAAACTGCCAGCCTGCTCATTAACAATGACGCCTAAGTTTAAACTATTGGAGGTCATTATGACGCCAACCAGCGTAAAGCTCATGGCGAGTTCATAGGAAATCACCTGAGATGCAGAACGCATGGCACCAAGAAATGCATACTTTGAATTGGATGCCCAGCCTGCAATAATCACCCCATAAACACCAATGGATGTCATCGCAAGGATATACAAAACGGCTGCATTAACGTCAGCAAGTACTAACTCAGCGTCAAAAGGAATGACCGACCAGGCTGCAATTGAGGGTCCAAAAAAGAGAACGGGAGCCATCAAAAACATAAATTTATTAGCGTTCGCTGGTATAACAACTTCTTTGAACACCAGTTTGAAGACATCGGCAAAGGGTTGGAACCAGCCTCTTGGGCCTACTCGATTGGGTCCAATTCTGACCTGCATATAGCCAATTAACTTACGCTCAGCATAGGTGGTGTAAGCAACAGCGAGAACCAAAGGAATCAATATGGTAACAATTTTTGCCAGTATCCAAGCAAAATCTAAAATCATGTCCATCATTATTGATGACCTCCCGCGGCCTGACCATCGGCGGTATTTTGTAATGCATCAGCTCTTCGAACCAAAGCATCGGTCTGGTAGATTGCGCAAACATTAGCAGCTTGGGATGAACTTTGTGTTGAATCACTCATCTGCCAACTGGCTGTTCGCTGTTCGGCGGTTTCTATAATTGTTTTTAATTCATTCAGTACATCTTGGGATGACTGATGCTCATAACCCTGTAGCTCGAGTAGATTACCGAGTACTCTCAATATTTTCCAGGCCGGTCTTGCTTCACCCTTTGCAGCAACAGCAGCATTAAAGGATTGCCAAACTCCACTGACGTTAACAAAGGTACCTGATGTTTCAGTAAACGCAGCAGTCGGAAGCAGCACATCGGCATAATCCATGACGGCACCGTCTTTAAACGCACTCAGGGCAATCACTAAATGTGCATTCTCTAGGGCTGATTTAGCATCTGCAGAGCAATCAATTTCTGGTTCTACACCGTGTAGCAGGTAAGCTTTAATATCTGAGTTAAACAGTTCTGAAATGTTTTTACCGACCTTTACAGCTGAAGCTGCAACACCACGGTGTGGAACTGCTCCGGCGATTTGTGCACCTGCTGAATTTGCACCATCTGAGAAAGTTCCCATTTTCGAACCACTCATCACTGCAATGGTACTTGCCATAGCAGCAATTTTTGAAAAATCAGGATGGTTACAGGCATATTGTCCGAGTAATACTGCGGTGTGATCGACGTTTAATAGTTGCTCAGCAATTTTTTGATGTTCATCATTAAATGCCACATCTAACTCGCTAACACCCTCAACAGCAACAACACTACCCATATCAGCCAGAGCTTTTGCCACTGCACTGAGTTCTTCAAGCATCTTGTCGGATGATACAACCAGATGGGGAGCCGTTCTAAAATTATAATCAAACTCTTCTGGATTAATTGCCATCACCAAACCATCACGCGTTGATTTTCTCAAATGAATGGCAGCAACCGGTTGCTCTTTGCGCAAGTTTGAACCGACCAAAAGAGTTGCGTGTAAATCTTCAAGCTCTGCAACACCCATGTCGATGGATGGATACAATGGATCGTTCGCTTCATCGCTGAAATCGATACGTCTTAGGCGACTATCAATATTACTTGTTCCGAGATCGCGCATTAATTTTTGCAGTAAGTACAATTCTTCTGTTGTTGAGTTCGGTGAAACAACTGCAGCAAGACTTTCAGCACCTTCGGCCTGCTTGACCTTTTTAAGACCATCAACGGCAACATTCAGTGCGGTTTGCCAATCGACTGTTTTCCACTCGCCGTCTTCTTTCACCATGGGCTCGGTTAATCGATGCTCACCGTTAAGTGCCTGATAAGAAAAACGGTCTCTGTCAGAAATCCACATTTCGTTGATATCGTCATTCTCATTGGGAACCACGCGAATGACTTCACCGCGTCGACTATGGATTGATATATTTGAACCCAGGCAATCATGTGCAGCGATACTCTCAGTTTGTTGCATTTCCCAAGCTCGCGCCTTGAACTTTGAAGGCTTAGCGGTCAATGCGCCCACTGGGCAGAGGTCAATAATGTTGGCTGATACTTCTGAATCGATTGATTTTGAAATATAGGTGCCAATGGACATATGTTCGCCACGACCGGTTTCACCCATCTCACGAATACCAGCAATTTCTTTGCCGAATCGCACGCAACGCGTACAGTGAATACAACGTGTCATATCAGTTGTAATTAACGGTCCGATATCCTTATCTTCGACAATTCTTTTGCTTTCGGTAAAGCGTGAAACATCGCCACCATAACCAATAGCAATGTCTTGTAACTCACACTCCCCACCCTGATCACAGATTGGACAATCGAGAGGGTGGTTGATGAGTAAAAATTCCATCACTGCTTTTTGCGCATCAAGAGCGCGCGCAGAATGCGTTTGAATGGTCATTCCATCTGAAACTGGAGTCGCACAGGCAGGAACTGGTTTTGGGATATTAGCTACATCCACTAAACACATACGGCAATTTGCGGCTACTGATAATTTTTTGTGATAGCAGAATCTGGGGATTTTAATACCCGCAGCATCGGCTACCTCGATAATCATACTACCGGGTTCTGCTTCTAGTTTTAGACCATCTATTTCGATGTTCGCCATTCTTTTTCCTGTAAAGTGATCCTGTTCTTAATTAAAAAAGCTTATTTAATTTTTGCTTCAAACTCATGTCGGTAATTCTTCAGCATGCCTTTAACCGGCATTGCTGCTGCGTCACCTAATGCACAAATGGTTCGACCCATAATATTTCCGGCGATGATATCGAGCTTGTCGAGATCGTCCATATTTCCTTCGCCGTTTAAGATGCGTGTGACCATTCTGGATAACCAGCCCGTACCTTCACGACAAGGCGTACATTGCCCACAAGATTCTTCGTAATAAAAATGTGATAACCGCGCCAACACCTCGACCATGCAGGTTCCTTCGGCCATGACAATAACTGAGCCTGCACCTAGCATAGAGCCAGCCTTTGAAAGTGAATCGTAATCCATGGTGCAATCCATGATCACCTCCGCAGGAAGTACCGGTGTTGATGATCCTCCAGGAATAACACACTTTAACTTTTGACCGTCGAGCATACCGCCGGCGAGTTCTAATAAATCCTTAAAGGGTGTGCCGAGAGGTATTTCATAATTTCCGGGTTTATTTACATGGCCTGTGACTGAAAATATTTTCTGTCCGCCATTATTTGGAATACCCTGTTCTAGAAACCATTGGCCACCTTTTTCCAAAATGACCGGAACTGAAGCATAGCTTTCAGTATTATTCACATTGGATGGACGACCAAAGACACCAAAGTTCGCTGGAAACGGAGGTTTAAATCTTGGCTGGCCTTTCTTGCCTTCAATGGATTCAATCAATGCAGTTTCTTCACCGCAGATGTATGCGCCAGCACCAATATGATTATATAAATCAAAATCTCGGCCTGAGCCTAAAATGTTTTTACCAATTAGACCGGCTTCATTGGCCTCGGCGATTGCTGCTTCCATTCGGTCGATGGGTTCAAAAAATTCACCACGAATATAATTATAACCCACCGTTGCATTCATGATGTAGCCGGCAATGGCCATACCTTCAATCAATTGATGAGGATTAAATCGTAGAATATCTCTATCTTTACAGGTTCCGGGCTCGCCTTCATCTGAATTACAGATGATGTATTTTTGACCCGGCGCATTGCGTGGAATAAAGCTCCACTTTAGTCCTGTTGGAAACCCCGCACCACCACGTCCACGCAGTGATGAGAGTTTAAGTTCTTCAATGATGTCTTCAGGAGGCGTTTGCTCAGCGAGAATTTTGCGCCACATTTTATAACCACCGGCACTTTCATAAGTTGCAAGCGTCCATGGCTTGTCTAAATGCAGTGTTCGATAGCAGACTTGATTTTGTTCAATTTTTTGCTGCATTCCCTAAGCCTCACCCTTATTCGATCGCGCTTGTTTCGAAAGAATGCCATCAACAATAGATTCTATTTTCTCTGGTGTTAGATTCTCATGGAATGTTTTATCAATCTCACACATGGGAGCACCTGCACAGGCGCCCTGACATTCCACTTCTCTTAAGGTAATTTTATTGTCCTCGGTGGTTTCACCCAACTTAACATTCAATCGTTTAGTGAGTGTCTCGACAATCTCTTTACTGCCTCGTAACATGCACGAAATATTAGTACAGACATTAATCACATGTTCACCCACAGGCTCTAGGTTATACATGGTATAAAAAGTTGCTACTTCGTAGGCTGCAATGTGCGAAATTTCTAAATATTCAGCCACCGCATCCATCAATTCTTCAGGCAGGTAATTATTGTTATGCTCTTGAGCAATCATTAAGCCCGACATAATGGCCGAACGTTTTCTATCGGCCGGATATTTTGCAACGCAAACATCGATGGCAGCAATTGCATCAGCAGGAATAAAATCAGCCAGACTCTTTTGAGCCGTTTCAGCTAGTGTGCTAGTTTCGCTCATTAGCGGTCAATCTCCCCGAATACGATATCTTGTGTTCCGATAACTGCAACAACATCGGCCAACATATGGCCTTCAACCAATTCATTCATTGCTGAGATGTGTGCAAAACCGGGTGCCCTAATTTTTAAACGATAAGGTTTATTGGCACCGTCTGAAACAATGTAAACACCAAACTCACCCTTTGGATGCTCAATGGCGGCATAAGCCTCACCTTCAGGAACACAATAACCTTCAGTAAATAATTTAAAGTGATGAATGAGACCTTCCATATCATCTTTGATATTTGCCCGTGGTGGAGGCGTTACCTTGTGATCGGCTGAAATAACCGGACCCGGGTTAGCTCGTAACCACTTAATACATTGTTGAATGATTTTGTTCGACTGACGCATTTCTTCAACGCGGCACAGATAACGATCGTAACAATCGCCATTGGTACCCACTGGAATATCAAAATCCAGTTTGTCGTAAACTTCATAAGGCTGTTTTCTACGTAGATCCCACTCCACACCCGAGCCACGTAACATGGGTCCAGTGAAGCCAAGTTCGATAGCTCGTTCTGGGGAAACTATGGCGATGTCTACAGTACGCTGTTTCCAAATTCGGTTATCGGTCAGTAACGTTTCGTAATCGTCAACGCAAGAAGGAAATTTATCAGTAAAGCGTTCGAGGAAATCGAGTAATGAACCTTGGCGATCATCATTCATTGCATCGACTTCTTTCTGATTATGCCAGCGTGATGCTTTGAATTGCGGCATATGATCAGGCAGATCTCGATATACACCACCGGGTCGATAGTAGGCAGCGTGCATTCGTGCACCTGAAACAGCCTCATAACAATCCATTAACGGTTCCCGTTCACGGAAACAATAAATAAACATGGTCATGGCGCCAATATCTAGGCCATGAGCACCTAACCACATTAGATGGTTTAGGAGTCGAGTGACTTCATCGAACATCACTCGAATGTACTGAGCACGTTCTGGGACATCAATCGCTAACATCTTTTCAAGCGCCAGCACATAGCCGTGCTCATTACACATCATCGAAACGTAATCGAGTCTGTCCATGTAAGGAAGAGATTGATTAAAGGGTTTACTTTCAGCAAGCTTTTCAGTAGCCCGGTGCAACAAGCCCACATGAGGATCGGCACGTACAACCGTTTCACCATCGAGCTCAAGAACCATTCGCAACACGCCGTGGGCGGCTGGATGCTGAGGACCGAAATTCAGTGTTAGATTACGAATCTCTGACATTGCTATTTTTCCGCCTCTTCTTGAGATTTATCCGGTGAACCACCTGCTTGTGAACGTGGGTGTTGTGAATATCTCAAATCATCGCGAATGACTCTTGGTGTAGTAATTCGAGGTTCAATAGAAACAGGTTCGTAGACGCACTTTCTTTCCGTTGCGTCATAACGCATTTCAACATTACCAATGAGCGGAAAATCCTTTCTAAAGGGATGGCCAACAAAACCGTAATCGGTGAGAATTCTTCGTAGATCTGGATGGCCACTGTATAAAATACCGTAAAGATCGAAAGACTCACGTTCATACCAGTTTGCCGCAGCCCAAACATCGACAAGGGATGGAATAATGGGTTCATCTTCATCAACAAAGGAGCGCAATCTTAGGCGACAATTGTGTTCATAAGACAATAGATGTATGACTGATGCGAATCGAGGTTTTTCCCAAGAACCATTTAAGGGTATGGTTCCATCGACGGCACGACTAAAGCCTTCTGACGAGGCATCTTCTGTGGCCCACTCAGTCATTCCATAGGTGCTGTAATCGACACCACAGAGGTCGGTTAATTGAGCAAATGCAAGATCAGCATCTGACTTAAGAATTTCGGCCACTTCAATTAAATTTTTAGTGCTCACTTCAATGGTCACTTCATTGAGAGCAATGGTATTTGACTCGAGTAAATCACCTAAGCGATCAGCCAGTTGCTTACTGAGTTGCTTACTTTGTTGCGTGAGGGTCTTCAACTCAACTCCTCCACAACCTTTTTGCGAGCAATGGTATTGGTGCGTCTGATTTTATGTTGCAGTTGCAATAAACCATAAAGCAATGCTTCAGCCGTAGGTGGACAGCCTGGAATGTAGATATCTACAGGTACAATTCTGTCGCAACCACGAACCACTGAGTAAGAGTAATGGTAATAACCGCCGCCATTCGCACAGGAGCCCATTGAAATAACCCAACGAGGCTCTGGCATTTGATCGTACACTCGGCGCAATGCAGGTGCCATTTTATTGGTTAGAGTTCCCGCCACAATCATAAGATCGGACTGACGAGGACTTGGACGAAAGATAATGCCAAAACGGTCAAGATCGTATCTTGGAGCACCAGCCTGCATCATCTCAACTGCACAGCAGGCGAGTCCGAAAGACATGGGCCACATAGAACCCGTTTGAGCCCAGTTTCGCAGCGCATCGACAGAGGTTGTGACGAATCCCTCTTCTAATTTGCCTTCTATTCCCATTCCAAAGCTCCTTTCTTCCACTCATAAAGGAAACCTACAACGAGAAGTCCTAAAAATAGAGCCATGCTAAAGATACCGAATAAACCGATATCATGAAAAACAACAGCCCAAGGTATTAGAAATGCGATTTCTAGGTCAAAAATAATAAACAGAATGGCTACAAGGTAAAAGCGAACATCAAACTTCATTCGTGCATCTTCAAATGCGTCAAACCCACATTCATATGCTTTTAGTTTGTCTTCATCGGGACGATGGGGAGCGATAGTAAGGCCGACGATGATTAGCATGGCACCGAAACCGAATCCGACCCCTATAAAAATCAAAACCGGTAGATAATTTTCCAGCATCTGAGTTCCTTGAGAGATGCCAATATTTGATGGCAACATCTGGGTTCTACTGCATTAAATATACTGTTGTGTATGTTGTTAGTACGAACAACTATTTATTATTTTTAACGCGTTTTATATTAGCTTTTTATTATATTCTTTGAAGATGAATTCATTCTTCTGACTTAGGTGAGAGTCTAGCATATCTTATAAAAAAAACACTGCTTTGGGTTAATTTATTCAATGATTTTTACAAGTTTTTAATTCTAAAAGTTTAATGGTGCGGATGGGGGGACTTGAACCCCCACAACCGAAGTTACCAGCCCCTCAAGCTGGCGCGTCTACCAATTCCGCCACATCCGCAATTAAACTTTTATAATTCTATTGTTAGTAGATTATCTAACAATATGTCTAACAATTTTTGAACCTTAATAAATACCTTATTTTGTTGAATCATCCTTTGATTCAGGTTCTTCTGATTTGACATCTGTTTCTTCGGCTGTTGTTTCTTTTGTAGCCTCTGGAAGATCTGAAGATGGAAGCTCAGAAACAGGCATCTCAGAAACAGGTAAATCGGTCTCAGTTGCTGTAGGAAGATCTGAAGGCAATTCAGATGATGTTTCAGGAGCGACTTCAGTGCCGTCCACAGGGAACAGACTGTTTGTTTCTGGACTGGTTGATTTCTCAATAGTGATATTACCTAACCCTAGTGCAACACCAAAAAAGATTATGGCTAAGACCGTTGTTGTCTTCGTCAAAAAGTTGCCCGAACCGCCGGCTCCAAAGACCGTACCTGATGCTCCAGATCCGAAACTGGCACCCATGCCGGCACCCTTTCCTTGTTGAACTAGAATGAACCCGACCAGTGCGAGGGCGACTACTAAATAAATTACCATTAATATTTCGTACATTTTATTATCCTGCTGCCTTACATATTTGAAAAAATTCATCTGCCTTGAGTGATGCGCCGCCGATTAGGCCGCCATCAATATCGCTCATGGCAAACAATTGGGTCGCATTTTGTCCATTGACACTGCCACCGTATAAAATTTGCATATTCGCCGCGAGAGCTTCATCGAGCTCTCTCAAATGAGAACGAATATCATGATGTACCTCTTGAGCCTGCTCAGGGCTCGCTGTCATTCCTGTTCCTATGGCCCAAACGGGTTCATAGGCAACAATACCCTGACTCAATCCTTCGGTTCCCACGACATCCAAGACTGCATCCAACTGTCTAAATACAATGTCCATGGTTTGACCCGCTTCACGTTCTGCTAATGTTTCGCCGATACATAAAACCGGTATTAGACCACCTTCTAAAGCAGCCTTATATTTTTCTGCAACGAGTTTACTTGATTCATTGTAAAGACTTCGTCGCTCTGAATGACCCACCAAAACATGGCCACAGTTTAAATCTTTAAGCATGGATGCCGATACTTCACCAGTAAATGCACCCTTTGCCTGTTCGGACAAGTTTTGAGCTCCAAAGCCTATATCCGAATCTGCTAACTGTTTCGACACTCCGTCTAAATATAGAGATGGAGGAAAAACAAGTACTTCTGTACTAAGATTATCTTTCGTCATTAGAGCAGTCAAAGATTGCAACAACTCTTGATTAGCTACACGTGAACCGTGCATCTTCCAATTTCCAGCAACAATCGTTCTTCTAGACACTTCTTTATTCAAAATATCTCCCCCGAATGACGACTTTTTAACCGCTGTTTAAGTAACAAAAATTAGCACGCAGACAGCAGCAAAAGCGGCGCATATCCTAACCGAGACGCAAGCAAGTTACAAGGGAAGATTAGCCTTTTGCCGCAGCTATTTCGACTTCGCTGGCAATGTCTTCACAGATACTCTTCACCAAAGAATCATTTTCGCCTTCAACCATGACTCGTACCAGCGGTTCTGTACCCGATGGTCGTAGTAATATTCGCCCTTTATCAGCTAATTTTTGTTCACCTACAGCAACGGCCTCTAGCACCGTTTTGTCGAGCCAAACCTGTTTTTTACGATCGGCCTTAACATTAATCATAAGTTGGGGGAATTGCTTCATACCTTTTCTCAAATCGGCCAGCCCAAGATTTGACTGACACATCACCACAACGACCTGGAGTGCTGCAATAATGCCATCACCGGTTGTGGTTTGATCCATACATATAATATGTCCTGATGACTCACCACCAAAACGCCAACCTTTTTCTTTCATCATTTCAATGACATAGCGATCACCAACCTGACTTCGAGCAAAACCAATACCGAGTTCTTTAAGTGCCACTTCCATCCCAAGATTACTCATTAAGGTTCCAACAACACCGCCCTGAAGATGCCCTTCTTTCAGTGCAGCTCTTGCAATAATGAACAGTAACTCATCACCATTGGCCATATTGCCAAGATGATCGATCATCATCACCCGATCGCCATCACCATCCAATGCGATGCCTAAATCTGCCTTTTCTTCGAGAACTTTTGCGGCCAAGGCCTTGGTGTCTGTTGCACCAAATCCCTCGTTAATATTTAAACCGTTGGGCTCGGCACCGATGGTGATGACGTCTGCTCCTAGCTCTTGGAAAACTGCAGGGGCAATGTGATAAGTCGCACCGTGAGCACAGTCAATGACCACCTTTAATTTTTTCAAGCGCGTCTTTGCAGGGACAGTCCCTTTGCAAAATTCAATGTAGCGACCAGCCGCGTCTTTAATTCTTCCAGCCTTCCCCAATAAAGCGGAATCCTTAGTCGTCATGGGTTGTTCAATCATATCTTCAATGGCCCGTTCAACAGAATCGGGTAACTTGGTTCCTTCTGCAGAAAAGAACTTAATGCCATTGTCTTGATACGGGTTGTGAGATGCACTGATGACTATGCCCGCCTTTGCACGAAAGGTCTGTGTTAAATAGGCGATTGCCGGTGTAGGCATGGGTCCAAGCAGGTGACAGTCGACTCCTGCAGCAGATAGTCCTGCTTGCAGTGCTGATTCAAACATATAGCCTGAGATACGGGTGTCCTTACCCACTAGAATTTTACTACCCTGACCCGTTCCAAGAACCTGCCCTGCGGCCCAGCCTAACTTTAAAACAAAATCGGCTGTTATCGGTGGTTCGCCTACACGACCTCTTATTCCGTCGGTTCCAAAATATTTCTTAGTCATCCTAACTCCCTAATCAAGAGCATTAACCATGGCTAATGCATCCTTGGTTTCTGCAACATCATGGACGCGCAGTATCGAAGCGCCTCTTTGTCTGGCAAGCACCGCCAATGTGATGGATGCTGGCATTCTTTGCATCGCAGGTTTATCAATAATTGCTGCGATCATTGATTTTCGCGATAACCCTGCAAGTAATGGTAAGCCTAAACATTCAAACTCTTTGAATCGTCTAAGGATACTGAAGTTATGCTCCACTGTCTTGCCAAATCCAAAGCCAGGGTCGAGTATTATGTTTTCTTTACTGATTCCGGCCGATATGCAGGCGGTGATTCTTTGTTTAAAAAATTCGATAATATCAGACACCACGTCATCATACTCGGGTGCAGTTTGCATTGTTCGTGGTGTGCCTTGCATGTGCATCAGACAGACCGGTACATTGAGATCGGCGACAGTTTCAAGAGTTTGATCATTTTGTAGAGCCCGAACATCATTGATCATCGAAGCGCCTGCCTGTACTGCTGCACGCATAACCTCAGCTTTGCTGGTATCAACAGAGATAATAATATTTGAATCTGCCAAAGACTCAATGACAGGTAGTAGTCGTTCTAGTTCAGCATCACTCGAAACAGGCTGTGCACCTGGGCGTGTTGATTCGGCACCAATATCGATGATATCAGCACCCTGTTCGATCATTTCTAATGCTTTTTGTTTTGCTTGGGAAGGATCTAGATAAAGGCCGCCATCTGAAAAGGAATCCTGAGTAATATTCAGGATCCCCATGATGAGAGGTTTAGATAGGTCTAGTATCAAGCCTAATGCTCTTCTGCAGGACCGCCGATTTCTGGATTGTCAGAGTTATCTGATTTCTTCGACTGAGTTTTTTTCTTAGTGTCTGCATCCTTTGACTCACTACTATTAGAGCTATCTGAATCACTATTATCATCCCATCCATCAGGCTTTCTAACATCATCACGATTCATTAAATCTTCGATCATCTTTGCATCTAAAGTTTCGTAAATCATTAACGCTTTCGCCATGGAATGAAGAATGTCTTCATTATCTTTCAGCAATTTCTCAGCTCTTTGATAGTTTGCATCTATGAGCATTCTGACTTCTTCATCAATCACCTTAGCGGTTTCATCAGAAATCGTCTTATGCTGTGTGACTGAACGGCCAAGAAATACTTCACCTTCATCTTCAGCATAGGTTAGAG
>JAUUZN010000208.1 GCA_030589945.1 Gammaproteobacteria bacterium
ATGAGCGGTGTTTCTTGGTAGACCCAAATGTAGCGTCCATCGACCTCGAAGCCTACTGTCGTTAAGTAGAGAGAGTTGTCATCTAAATCTTTGATGCTGAAATTTTTTATCACATAGTCAGCAAAGTTTGCTTGGGATTTTTTATCGTTGATAATGTCAGATTTTTTACCGAAGAGCTTTTTGGCGACGTGTTCAGCGTCATGGATTAGAAATCGGTGAATAACTTCTATGCTTTGGGTGCGTTCATTGAAAAGCACTCTGGTGATGGCTTCTCTCTTCTGATGAGCGTCAATATTGACACTCATCAGAGAAAGAGTTGTTAGTACAAAACTAAAGAGTAGTGTTTTATGACTCAGTTGCATCTTTTTGTACTTCAGATGAAGCGTCATTCTCCTCTGTATCTTTATTTTCTGAATCAGTCTTCAACTTAGCCTTATAATCTTGCATGATGTCACGATCTTCAGGTTTCGTGCCGTCTTTCTTTTTGAAAATCTCGAGACGTGATTGAATAATTTTACGAGGATAGAAGTTATTTTCCACGTCAACATCAGCCGTTTCCCAATGAGGATCCACTTCAATTTGAGTCAGTTCCTTATCAAAGACTAAAAGTTTCTTAACCTGATGCGGGGACTTGCGCCAAATTTCATCCGGTATTCTCAGTTCACTAGAGCTACCATCGGCAAATGTTAGGCCCAGTATAATTGGCATCACCAATCCACCCTGATTGGAGAAATCTAAGATATAGTAATTCTTATCTTCCTTTACAGCTCTTTCAAGTACCGCCTTTTCCCAATCATCCAAATCACCAATAAACTTATTGTAATCATTACGGTCTTTGTTGGTGACAGTGAAACGATCATGTTGATCATGAAAGTCTGAGACATCTTTATTTTTATCAATCCAAAGCTTTTTACCTTCAGCACTATTTCTCTCAACAAAAACTGATGAGGGTTTATTCAGTTCATCTTCTCGATTTCTCGCAAAATCAACATCTGGATTCTTAGTATCTAGTCGTAATCGATAAACTCGGTCTAGAGAAATATCCACATGATCGGTACTGTAAAACCAACCACGCCAGAACCAATCGAGATCGACACCGGAGGCTTCTTCCATGGTACGGAAAAAGTCAGCAGGTGTAGGACGTTTAAATTTCCAACGGTTCGAATATTCCTTAAATGCAAAATCGAATAATTCTCTACCCAATATGGTTTCTCTTAGAATATTCAGCGCAACTGCAGGCTTGGTGTAGGCATTTGGACCAAACTGAAGAATGCTGTCTGATTGCGTCATCACGGGAACTTGACGGCTTGATTTCATGTACTCAACCACATCACGCGGTTCAACACCCCAAGGAATTGTCGGATCCCATTCACGACCAGCAATACCATCCAGAAAACTATTGAGACCTTCATCCATCCACGTCCATTGACGTTCATCAGAATTAACCGTCATCGGAAAATATATGTGTCCGATTTCATGGATAACAACACCGACTAAAAATCGTTTTTCAGCCAAAGAATAGGTCCGAGACTTATCATCCTGTAATTCAGTACGAGGACCATTGAAGGTGATCATCGGATATTCCATTCCGCCCACTGGACCATTAACACTTTGGGCCACTGGATAGGGATAATCAAAAGAAAACCTTGAATAGACTTCCAACGTATGAATGACTGATTCAGTAGAATATTTTTCCCAAAGTGGATTGCCTTCCTTTGGAAAAAAGGACATGGCCATCACATGAGGTTGAGCGTTACCGCCCTGATTGTATCCCTTAGCATCCCACATAAACTTTCGTGATGAGGCCCATGCTACATCTCGAACATTTTCTGCGCGAAACTGCCAAGTCTTGGTACGATTCGTTCCAGCTTTCTCATTTTGTAAGGCTTCCGCTGGTGTCACAATATAAACGGGGCGTTTTGCTGTACTGGCTTTTGATAATCTCTGACGTTGCTTTTTAGTCAACACATCGGAAGGATTATCGAGTTCGCCTGTTGCTGAGACAATGTGATCGGCAGGAACGGTCAATTCCAAATAGTAGTCGCCAAATTCTAAGGTAAATTCGCCTGAGCCTAAAAATTCTTTATTAGTCCAAGCTTCGTAGTCTGTGTAAGCCGCTAATCGAGGAAACCACTGTGCAATTAAAAAGATGTCATTGCCACCTTTTCGTGCGTCATCAGGAAAGTGTTCAAATCCTGCCCGTCCACCCACAGCATCCTGTTCATAAATGTTAAAAGCAAAACTAATTGAGAAACGAGCAGTGCCACCCGGTTTTAAAGCTTTTGCCAAATCAATGCGCATTTGAGTGCCATTGATTACGTAATGTAGGTTTTTACCAGCCTTCGATTTAACTGAGCGAATTTGATAACCCAAATCAACATCATCTTCAAACTGCTGCTTACGAAGCTCATCAAGACTTATTTTAGCCTTGCTCTTAGCTGGATGGCCCCAAGTGCCGCCACTGGCATCAACACCGGTAAAGGTACGGGTTAAATTACCCATTGATGAAGGATTGAATTTATTTTGGTCCAGTTGCAGCCAGAGGTATTTCAGAGTATCAGGAGAATTATTCTTATAAGTAATATCCTCAGAGCCAGTGATGCGTCGTTTCTTTTCATCAAGCTTGGCTTTGATTATATAATCTACTTTCTGCTGCCAATATTGATGACCAGGTTCGCCTGCCGCATTTCGATAGACATTAGGTGTAGGAAGAGATTCATCGAGTTGACGAAACTTATCTTCAAAAGTACCCTTTGTTTGTTTTATTGCACTGGCTTCAATATCAAACGACATCACCGCTACTGGTAACGCCATTAAGAGCGCTACTGATAGTAATTGCTGCTTCATCTTGGGTAATTCTCCTTTAAAGTGTATTTCCTGATCATACTTGATAGCTACGCTGGACAACGATCATTAGACAACTGTACTTGTCGATTTTTCGACGACCTACTCTTCGCCAGCGAATAAACTTTTTAGTTCACCTTTTTGATACATTTCCATAATGATGTCACAGCCACCAATCAACTCACCCTTGTACCAAAGTTGTGGAAATGTTGGCCAATTCGCATAGCCCGGCAATTCACTTCGGATGTCAGGATTGCTTAAAATATCGACATAGGCAAATTCAACTTCACAGGAAATAATTGCTTGTGATGACTGAGCAGAAAATCCACACTGTGGCATTTTGGGTGAACCCTTCATGTAGAGTAATATGTCGTTATCAGCAATTTGCTGTTTAATTCTATCAATTGTTTCCATTTTAACCCTCTCAAAAGTCTTGGTTGTTCTGTTATTAATAGTTGAAGATGGGGCATTATACGGATTTATCAAGTTAGTCACCAGCCATTATATTGGCTTTTGCTAATATTAACGCTGAGTCTATTTACCGAATGATTGTATGCTGATAGGCTTAACAGAAGCTTAACTGAATCTTAACAAAATCATTACAAGGAAGTCCGAGTGAGCGTTAATCGAATATTTCTTCAAATTTTTAGAGACATTGAAGCGGGCAAGCTCGAACTACCGACTCTACCCGATCTAGCCATTAAAATTAGAAATACCTTAAAAGATCATACGACTCCCATAGCGGAATCATCAAAATTAATTACCGTTGACCCAACATTAACGGCTTATCTTATAAAAATTGCCAACTCTCCCCTGTATGTGGGTGTGAGTAAATGTACTGATGTACAAAGCTCAATTATTCGGCTTGGCACCATTAGCACCCGTAATTTTGCCATGACATTTATGATGCGCTCCTTATTTAAACCGAAACTTAGAAAACTTGCACCAGCACTCGATGCTCTTTGGCGTAGATCATCTAATTTAGCGGCACTCAGTTCAGTTTTGGCTAAACGATGTGGTGGCTTTGATCCCGATTTAGCATTAACCGCTGGCATGCTTCAAGATATTGGTGCTCTTCCCATCATCAACAAACTTTCAAGATTTCCTGATGTTTTCAACCATCCTAGAAAGGTTAAGTTTGTCATCGATAAATATTCGGCTCGTGTCGGCACATTAATCCTCCATAAATGGAACTTTC
>JAUUZN010000032.1 GCA_030589945.1 Gammaproteobacteria bacterium
CCCCTTTTCTAAATTCTCACGTTTATAGAGTTAAGTAAGCAACACTTAACCCTAGAACTGGAGAATTAAAATGAACTACCCATCTAAAAAAACTCAACTGACAATTGCGATCATTACAGCACTAAGCCTAGCCAGTTGTTCAACGAAGGAAACTAAAACAAACTCGGACGAGGTTACAGAAGAACCTCCTCAGCCAACACAACAACGCCAAAGAGATGACCGTATTGTACAGCTAAAAGAGTTCGACAGTAGCGCGGGCAAAACTCCACCCATTATTTCCCCTGAAAGAAGACGGGAATTAGAGCGCCACCAACAACAGAAATCAAAAGCTGTATTAAAGGCTGAGAAGAAGCATCAACTGGCCTATCAACCTTCAGTTTTTTCTAGAATTGCAAGTGATCAACTATTGATGATGCCGTCACCTACGCAAGCTAATACCGATGCAGAAAACTACCAACATTTTGATGACAATGGAATCACTCAAGTTTCCAAAACTCCGGTTTCGACCTTCAGCATTGACGTCGATACTGGGGCCTATACCAATGTCAGACGATTACTAAATCAGGGACAGCTTCCTAGAAAAGATGCCGTTCGGGCTGAGGAGTTTATCAATTATTTCAGTTACGACTATCAGGCTCCGAGCAACAGTGAAACCCCTTTCGCAGTGCATACCGACATGATAAGCACTCCCTGGTCAAATGATAGTTACCTACTTCAGGTTGGCATTAAGGCCTTTGAACCGGCTAGGGAACAGCGACCTGCCGCAAATCTTGTATTTTTGCTGGACGTTTCTGGCTCTATGAATTCGCCCGACAAACTAGGACTGTTGAAAAAATCTCTGGCTATGCTTACTCGACAAATGACTAAGAATGATCGTATTTCAATGGTTGTCTATGCTGGGGCATCTGGCGTCGTACTGGAACCTACAGCAGGTAATCAAACTTCAACCATTGAATTAGCGCTTGAGAAACTTAACGCGGGTGGCTCAACAAATGGTGCTTCAGGAATTAAGCTTGCTTATCAAATGGCTGAGAAATCTTTCATCAATAATGGTATCAATCGCATTATGCTCGCAACCGATGGTGACTTTAATGTAGGAACTACGAATTTTAATGCACTCATTGAGTTGGTTGAAGAAAAACGTAAATCGGGAATCGCATTATCGACTCTAGGATTTGGAACGGGTAACTATAATGACCATTTAATGGAGCAACTTGCTGACAAGGGTAACGGTCAGTATAACTATATCGATAGCATTTTTGAGGCGAAGAAAGTCTTGGTTGATGAGCTTAGTTCATCATTGTTGACGGTGGCTGCCGATGTCAAAATACAGCTTGAGTTTAATCCTCAACAGGTCAGTGAATATCGTTTAATCGGCTATGAAAATCGCGCCCTAGCCCGGGAAGATTTTAATAACGATAAGGTCGATGCAGGAGAAATAGGCGCGGGCCATACGGTAACCGCCCTGTACGAAATTCGTCTTGCTGGTAGTGATCATTTATCAGTCGATCCACTTCGCTATGCAATGCCTAACGGAGCAGTGGATGGGCAGACTCAAGTTGCGTCGATGAAAATCAATGAGTTAGGATTTTTAAAACTACGCTATAAGAAGCCGGGGGAATCTCAAAGCCGTCTAATCACTAAGTCACTGAACAAAGATGAACTCATATCCAGTGTTGACCAGAACAGCAAGCAGTCCATCAAGTTCGCAGCTTCTGTTGCCGCATTTGCTCAACAACTAAGGGGTGGTAAACATCTTGGAAGTTATGACTATCAACAAATTATGGAACTTGCGCAGTCTTCTAAAGGTGACGACCCTCGCGGGATCCGTAGTGAGTTTATTCAATTGGTTTCAATGGCAAATCTACTATCAAAAAAAGTGCTGTAACACAGAGTCTACCCTTGCAGGAAATTACGTTATACTCCTGCAATGGTATTACCGATTACACTCAATACAAGCAAACAAAAGACCAGCGAATCTCTGATGTTAGCCTATGCCGCTGGTGATGCTTTAGCCTTTACACAGCTTTATAATTTGCATAAGGCACCTCTGTTTCGCTATTTACTTCGGCAAGGATTCCCCTCATCTAGAGCAGATGAATTATTCCAAGAGATCTGGTTAAAAGTTATTAATTCTCGACAACGGTATCAACAAACAGCTAAGTTTCAAACCTGGCTCTATACCATCGCAAGGAATCATTTGATTGACGAGTATCGTCGCAAGGGCATTGATGAGTTTACTGAATATGTTGATGAGCTTACTGAAGATCAATCAAATGACTCCACCGAGACAATCATCGACAAAGAGCGAAGTAAAACTGATATTATTAACCATGTTAGGCGACTACCTTTTGAGCAAAGACAAGCATTTCTTCTCAAATATGATGCGGGCATGAACAATGAAGATATTGCCAATATTACAGGTACCAATCAAGAAACGGCAAAAAGCAGAGTACGATACGCGCTAAATTATATACGCAAGCAGATGGGAGGAGGCTCATGACAAATTCTGATAATTTTGAAAACAAGAACAATGAAAACGTTAACATTGAAAAAGCATATCAGTCTGCCAGTGATGAACAGCCTTCTGAAAACACTGATCGACTGATTCTAAAGGCTGCTGCTGATGCGTTAGTTAAGGAAAAATCATCATCACGTCGTTGGCATATGCCCGTTTCCATTGCCGCAGGTGCTGTATTTACCATCACCATTGTGATTTCACTGGATCCTTGGAGTGACTCAACTTTTGATACTGCCATGACCATGGATTATGAGCAGGACGAGAGGATCCCAACGACCCTTTCTGAAAAGGTTAATCCTGAGCCCGTAGTTTCAGAACTAAGATTTCAACTGCAATCACCCCCACCATCAAAGGCTCGATCTGACTCGGATGCCTTTAGTTTGGACTCCTCTAATGACGGAGTAGACTCTGAAGTGAATTTTGAAGAAGAGTCCCAAGTCTACGCTAAGAAACGTCAACTTTTAAAACAGAAACAAAGAGCTAAAGTCGAATCTGTTGAATCAAACAAGGCATTACATTCACAAGAAGAAAAAATTGCTGCAGAGTTAGTCAGTATTAAACCCATCATAGCTCAGGAACATGTAACGGCTTTTATAAACGATCAAATTGCTATTATTGAGTTTTATTCCAGTTCTAATAAATTAGATCTGGCAAAAAAACATCTTGATATTTTTACTAAGCGATATTATTTTGAATCGCTATCAAACGACCAACAACTAAGAATCCAATCCTTGAAAGACAAACTATATCCTTGAGAAATTTATCATGAAAATTTTTACAGCACTGATCCTAACCCTACTATTAGTCTCTGGAATTATCTTCCAACTTACTATGCAAACGCCGCCAGAACTACAGGTAACAAACGTCTATCCCGATACTAAGTTATTGCCAGAGTTTAACCTTATCAATCATCAGGGTCAGGCCTTTACTAATGAAAGCCTACAGGATAAATGGTCTATCGTATTCTTTGGCTATACCTTCTGTCCTGATATTTGTCCGACAACCATGGCCGCATTAGCACAATCTTATAAGCAACTCTCTGTTGAGCAACAGAACAGGGTACAGTTTGTTTTCGTTAGTGTTGACCCAGAACGGGACACGGTTGATATCTTGTCTAAATATGTACCTTTTTATAATCCTGACTTTATTGGCATTACAGGAGAAAATGAAGGCCTACTAGACTTCGCAATGAGTCTTGGCGCTGCCTACATGAAGTTGCCATCAGGCGACAGTTACATGATGTCACACAGTAGCACGGTCTTTATTGTTGATCCAAAAGGGCAACGATTAGGTCAATTTTCAAGATCAGCTGGCGGTGTTATAGACAGTAAACTTGTTGCCGAAGATCTACAAACTATACTCGAACACTATTAAATTGAAGGTGATGTCATGAATACTAAAGTCTTATTACTACTCATTTTATTATTTCCACTGAACTCAATGTTGCTCGCCAAAGAGGAACCTAAATCGACTAAAACCATTCAATTCTACAACTCAGGATCCACCCTCCCAAAAGGTCTACCATTTTCTGAGATGGTGCGAGTAGGCAACATAATCTATCTCGCCGGCCAGTTGGGTGTGACTCCCGGAACATTAAAACTTGTTCCAGGTGGTATGGAAGCTGAGGCTAAACAAACCATGGAAAATATCAAGATCACCCTTGAAGCTCATCATTATTCAATGAGTGACATTGTTAAATGTACTGTCATGCTCGCAGACATCTCTGAATGGGGCGCATTCAATAAAATCTATGCAACCTACTTTACGCCTCCCTACCCTGCGCGTTCTGCCATGGGGGCGAATGGATTAGGACTGGGCGCAAGAGTTGAAGTTGAATGTATTGCCGCCGTAGAGCCCAAATAATTCAATGTTCTATTACATTGCCGAGTAAACTACCGTATAAAGTACCCTGTACATTACAGAGGAAAATTTACATCAGTATTGCCTGTATTGTGGTTTAATCGGTTCAGCAATTTAATTTTATTTCAATTAGAAGATGTTTAAAGCTAATGACTGAAATCATTGTATTAATTCTGATCATACTTATTGTCTGGGTGATCTCTATTTATAATAAATTAATCTCCAATAAAAACCGTGTTAAAGAAGGCTGGAGCGGTATTGATGTTCAGTTGAAACTTCGTCATAACCTAGTTCCAAATCTTGTTGCTGCGACAAAACAATACGCCAAGTATGAACAGTCTGTTCTGATCACCGTGACAGAGTTGAGGGCCGAAAGTGAGAAAATAACGGATGTTGATGAAAAATCAAAGTTGGAACAAAACTTAGGCAGCGGCATCAAAAAGCTCATCGGTCTGGTAGAGCAATACCCCGATTTAAAAGCCAGTGAAAACTTTGTTAAACTACAGGACGAATTGGTCGGTATTGAAGAGCAACTCCAATACGCACGTCGCTACTACAATGGAGCAGTGCGAAATAATAATATCTCCGTTGAACGTTTCCCCAACCTAATCATTGCACAATTATTTAATTTTAAACTGAGTCCATTCTTTCAGCTCGACAGTGATGACATGCGTCAAGCGCCTTCTGTTAAGTAAAGGTTAAATAGGAGCCAAATAGTATGATGAAATCAAATCAATTGAAAAATAATAGCGCCCCATCTATTTATGTTGCTCTAAGTTTAACCTTGCTACTGATGATGGCAGTGTTAACGTCCGTCCTTAAGGCTGATGAACGTATCCTCAGTTTTAAAAGTAAAATAACCGTGGCGCTTGATGGCAGCATGAATGTTCGCGAAACCATTCAAGTAAGGGCCGAACAGAAGAATATCCGCAGAGGTATTTACCGTGACTTTCCTACTCGATACAAGGATAAGTTAGGTAACGATTATATTGTTCAGTTTGATGTTCTCAATGTTAAACGAGATGGCATCACTGAGGACTTCCATACCGAGTACCTTGAGAATGGCGTGAGGCTTTATGTAGGTAGCAAAGATTATTTTTTACCCGCGGGTATCTATACCTACGTTATTGATTATAAAACTGACCGTCAACTGGGTTTCTTTGAAAATCACGATGAACTCTACTGGAACGTTACAGGCAATGGATGGCGTTTTCCAATCGACAAGGTCATTGCTGAAGTAAGGCTACCTCAAGCTATTTCAATGGAGAGCCTTTCACTGGAAGCCTATACAGGGAATAAAGGAGCTGCGGGCAAAGATTACAAAACCAATATCACCGTGGATGGATTAGCAAGGTTTGAAAGTACACGCTCATTTTCAGCCTATGAAGGACTCACTTTAGTTACCACCTGGCCGAAAGGATTTATTGCTGAGCCAGATTTAGCACAAAATATTGGTTATGTACTGAATGATAATTTTCCTCTGTTGTTGGCTCTCCTCGGTCTTATTCTAATTGGTTTATTTTACTTTTTTGCATGGAATAAGGTAGGTCGTGATCCTGAACCTGGTGTTATTTTTCCTCACTATGTTCCAGAAAAAGGCTTCTCGCCGGCCTCCATGCGCTATATCTCTAAAATGAGCTATGACCATAAGACCTTTGCTACTGCGGTTGTTAATCTTGCAGCGAAGGGAGCACTGTCTATTAATGAGTCCGATAAAATTTACACCCTTATGCGTAATCAACCATTCAATCTTGAACTCGCAGCAGGTGAACGAGTGTTATTGGATGAGCTGTTTTCTGAGGAGGACAGTATTGTTCTTAAAAATGAAAATCATAGGCTGATCCGGACCAGTATCATGGCTCACAAAAAATCATTGGGTGAGGATTACAATAAAATATATTTTAAAATGAATTCTATTTGGTTGCTCCCAGGAATCTTAACGTCTCTCGCATTTTTATCTGGCGTTCTCTTTACTTATAAAAACTCCGCAGGACCCGAAGGATTGTTTTTAGTCATGTGGCTATCAATTTGGTCAGTGGGTGTTTTCTTCATCGCCAAGACCATCATTAAACTATGGCGCAACGCCTTTGAAGGCAAGGGGTATTTGGGCGCGATTGGTTTATCCGTATTTGGTGCACCTTTTTTCTTTGCAGAGCTCTTCGTCATCATTGAATTCAAGGTATCAATACCTCTTGTCGTCTCCTTGGCAGCAATCATTAGTCTCAACTTTGTATTTTTTCAACTTTTAAAGTCGCCTACCTATGCCGGTCGTAAATTACTCGATAAAATAGATGGCTTTAAGATGTATCTCGACGTCGCCGAAAAAGAAGAATTGAACCTTAAAAATCCACCCGAGAAAACTCCCGAAATTTTTGAGATTTACCTCCCCTACGCTATGGCCCTAGATGTAGAGAATAACTGGGGAAAAAAGTTTACAGCCGTATTTGCTAGCCTTGAACAACAGGGAAAAAGTGTTCAGCCCTCCTGGTATCATGGCTCACATTGGCATCACAATGACCTTGGTGGCTTTACCAAAGCCATGGGTTCTCAACTCAGTTCAGCCATTTCGTCATCATCAACTGCACCGGGCTCTTCCTCAGGTTCTGGCGGTGGCGGATCTTCTGGTGGCGGAGGCGGTGGTGGAGGCGGTGGTGGCTGGTAAGACAGTTTGAGCATCACTGAAAGTTACACTTACATTAATCAATCTATAGGACTATCCATGAGTCATGACGAAAAAGCTTCCACACAAAAGAAAGACAAAAAAGGTGCTGCGGTAAAATTTCCACCGCCACTTATTTTTCTTATAATAATGGCTGTAACCTTCGGTATTAATTACTTACACCCTTTGACTATTGGAGAAGCACCCTTTATTGGGATGTTGGGAAAATTATTTTTATTATTGAGTATCCTCATACTGGTTTATGCTTTGTATTTATTTATTAAAGCAAAAACTCACATTGAACCCTGGAGACCAACATCCAGCATAATAACCTCTGGCTTATTCGCCTATTCTAGAAATCCTATCTATTTTGCTTTTTGTACGCTCACCATCGGCATCTCAATTGTTCTAAATAATCTGTGGATGTTGCTCGGTGTCATACCATCAGCGTATTTAGTTTTTATTATTGCCATAAAGAAAGAAGAGCAGTATCTCGAAAAAAAATTTGGTGACGAATACCTTGAGTACAAAAACAAAGTTCGTCGCTGGATATAACTTTTAACCTTAAGTAGAAATCAACTTTGAATACATTCAGCACCTATTGGAACGATAAGTCCATGCACAAAAAAGTCTGGAGACTTGCATGGCCAATGATTTTATCCAATATCACACTACCGTTATTAGGCCTTGTTGATACTGCTGTGATGGGGCACCTTGATCACGCCAAATACATGGGTTCGGTTTCTGTTGGTACATTAATCATTGGTTTTGTTGTCTGGCTTTTTGTTTTTCTCAGAATGGGTACAACTGGATTTGCATCACAAGCACTGGGCGAAAAAAATAATCTTGAAATTAATGCCATCATTTGGCGTTTTATCATCCTTGCAATCGCCATCGGTTTACCCTTAGTTATTTGGCAAAATGCTTACATCACAACCGCTCTCTCATTTATCGATGCCACTCCCGAGGTCGAAACGCTCACCCGCTCATATTTTGATATTCGAATATGGGGAATGCCAGCATCCATTGCTACCTTTGCTATTGTTGGATGGTTTATTGGCCTGCACAATACCCGGATACCACTTTTACTCTTGGTGACAACCAACAGTATGAATATTGTTCTCGACCTTGTCTTTGTCATAGGCTTAGATATGAAAGTAGAAGGTGCTGCTCTTGCCTCCCTCATATCAGAATATGCAAACCTTATGCTGGGTGTTTATTTTATACGAAGAGAACTAAGAAAGTATCCAGCTAAAAATGTTCTTAGTGCAGTTCTCCACAGTAATTCGTTATTTAAAATGCTTTCAGTCAATCGCGACATTTTTATCAGAACAATCGCCTTACAGATTGTATTTTTTATGATTACTGCCCAGGGCGCTAAATTTGGTAATGACGTTCTGGCAGCAAATGCTGTATTGCTTAACTTCTTATTTCTAATTGCCAATGGACTTGATGGACTCGCACAGGCCATTGAAGCGCTCGTGGGACGTGCAATAGGCGCAAAAGACAGGTACAGCTTCAATGCTTCTATTGCCGTATCTAGTGGTTGGTCATTACTAATGAGCCTTGTCTATATTGTCATTTTTGCGGCACTTGGCCAGTGGATTGTCAGCCTCCTTACCAATATAGAGTCAGTCAGGCAAACTGCTTATATCTACCTTCCCTGGCTGATTTTCCTACCTATCAATGGTGTCTGGAGTTATCTACTTGACGGTATATTTATTGGCGCAACGAGGGGTGTTGAAATGCGTAACAGCATGGTCGCCGCTACTCTGTTAGGATTTTTTCCTGCATGGTTAATATTTCAACCATTGGGTAATCATGGTCTTTGGTTAGCCTTTCATATTTTTATGTTTTTAAGAACGGTAATCCTTGGCTATTATTTCTGGAAACTACAAAAAAACTCTACATTTATTCCTACAGGTTAATGGCGACAGCTTTAAAACTTGCGAAACAATGGGTTCCTATCTCTAGGTCTAGATGCTCTACAGAACGTCTTGTTATTCTAGCCAATAGCTGATGTCCTTTTGCATCTAAAGAAATCAGTTGTTGCCCACTCAACTCTCCACCAATCCCTGTGATCATAACAGGGAACTGATTTAAAATACTACTGTACTCAACCCTATTTAGACTGAGGCTCACTTCATTTGAAGGGATCTGTACTCTTACCTGCAACCCTATTTTCTGCTTAACACAATGTGTTGTTCTTGCCCATAGTGATACATCTCCGAAAAGTAGTTCTGTAAGGACCTCATCAGACTGATCACCAACAGTAACCGGCAAGACCGATATTGAATCATTACCATGGGCAAATGTTAGCTGTATATCTGTGGCTAATATTTGATATGGACCTGAATTTATAATCACGCCTTTATTCATCACCAATAAATAATCTGCCATTATCGCTACTTCACGTCGATCATGGGTAATGTATAAAAGTGCTGTTTGGTTATTTTCTGTAATTAACTGTTTTAATATCTTTAGTAATTCGAAGCGTGAATCTTCATCCAGTGCTGAAACGGGTTCATCCATTAAAATTAGACGTGGTTGCGACAACAATGTCCTTACCATCGAGACTCTTTGCGCTTCACCACCAGATAACTCATTTGGATATTTAGTTAATAAATGTTGTATCTTAAATGATTTAATCAGGTCCTTGAACTGCCATAATTTTATTTTTCCAGTCGCCCTCTTTTGAGCATACTCTAAATTTTCAACTACTCTTAAATGTGGAAATAATGTTTCACTTTGAGTGATATACCCAATACTTCTAGACCAGATATCAACAGATGATTGATTAGTTTGTAACCTTTTTTGTCCAATATTTAAAAGACCAGAAGAACTCTTTACAAACCCTGCCATCAGCCTTAACAGACTTGATTTACCGCATCCACTTTCGCCGAATAGCACCGTAATACCCGAACTTGGAAACTCAGCATTAGCGTCCAGCTTAAAACTACCCAATAGGTGTTGGTAATTAAAAGCAATCACAATTGACTCTCTGCATGTATAGAACTTGTTACCCCAAGCCGTAGTGAATTCGAATTTCGACTATAGGTGAACAATAGGATAACAAAGGATATTACTAATAATAGTAGGGAAACTGTATGTGCCTGAGCATAGGCCAAACTTTCAACATGATCATATAAAGCAATAGACATAACTTGAGTTTCCCCAGGTATATTACCCCCAATCATTAACACCACACCAAACTCACCCATGGTGTGAGCAAATCCAAGAGTTGCAGCCGTAACCATTCCTGAACGTGCAAGAGGTAACACAATTGTAATAAATTGATCGATGGGCTTTGCACCAAGTATTGCCGCACTCTCCAAGAGTTTTGTTGGAATAGCAGCAAAGGAAACCTGTAATGGCTGAACCACAAAGGGTAGTGAATAAATCATCGAGCCAATCACAAGCGCTTCAAAACTAAAGGCTAAACGATTACCCGTTAAGTCGAACCAAAAATTACCCAAGAGAGAGTCAGGGGCAAAGCCAATTAGTAAATAAAACCCTAACACCGTGGGTGGTAGAACCAGAGGCAGGGCTATGACTGTCTCTAACACTGGACGTATTTTGTGTGTTGTTCTAGATAAATACCAAGCTATTGGCATTGAAATCACCATGAGAATGATTGACGTTATGCCCGCTAACTTTAGCGTAAGGATGAGTGCTGTGATGTCATCTGGGTTAATCATTTAATCTCCATGCATCGCGTGAGACAGCTAACTTTTATTTAACTTGACCGACATGAGCTTAATTTATTTCTTTGTATATTTTAGTAAGCAGATTGATAGACTGTACGATATTATTTTTATCATCATCACTGAGTTTCGATAGAACATCATAGTATTTTTTCATTTCAATTTCATTGTATTGCTCAAAGAGCTCGATTGCTTTACGACTCGCAAAAAACATCTTACTTCTCTTATCACTCTTTGAGTTTGCTTTTAAAATCAGTCCATCTGCAATTAAGGATCCTACTATACGACTCATGGTTGCAGCAGAAACGCCCCTATTTAATGCAATTGCGTTTAAAGAGCTTGCTCCTACTTCAATTAGAAATTGTATGACTGACAATCGTGCTGGAGTCATTTGATAATTTACTTCTAGTTGTATCGTAGAAGTTTGTCTAATCGAATGTTTCATCATTCTATTGAGACTCTGAAGACTCGCTGCTAAGTATTTAGGGTTATTGTTCATACTACCTACTATACACATATTTAGTTAGCCTTACTAACTACAATCTTATTCACGAATACATATAGTACTTGTTCTATATGCTTCCAACAGGTTCATATCAATTACAATTATGTAAAGTTTGCTTGACACCAATGTAACATTTTTGTATTCTGAAAAAAGTAAAGCTCACTTGACATTTCGGACGTTCGAAATCACTGAATTAATGAAGGATCAATCATGAACAAATATATAGAAGCGATATTTAACCAATCTCTACCATTGAGAGACATAGAAAATGCCAAGCAAATAATGCTCTGGGCATTTCTCTGGGCAATTTCACTCATTGCTATAAAATATAGCAGTCAGTATGAGTGGTATCAGGATACTGGAGCCGTTATTGCAACAGTTCTGCACAGTGCCATTGGCATAAAATTAATTTTAAAATACAAACACTTTCTAAAAGAACTTGAAGAGATGGAACGTAAGATACAACTTGATGCATTAGCACTGTCTACCGGTGCAACTATTGTTATATTTTCAAGTTATTCCATATTGGCAGATTCAGGTGTACTTTCACCACTTTCTCCTTCGTTGCTGATTATTACCATGTGTATTACCTACAGCATCGGTTTAATTGTTGGTCGGATACGACTCGCATGAAAAATCGATTCAAGGAATTAAGAAAAGAATTCAGCTGGACTCAAGCTGATCTGGCACTGAAGTTAGATGTCTCTCGCCAAACGATTAACGCCATCGAGAAAGATAAATTCGACCCGAGTCTGCCCTTAGCGTTCAGAGCTGCGAGATTGTTTAACTTGCCTATCGAAGAAATATTTTTTGATAAGTAGGGAACATTGATCATTGGTATCGTTTTGAAATTTTTACCTTACCAATGACCACATATCTCTACTCACCAGCAGCAGCTTTAGATATTTTTGCAAGGGCATTTGTAATCTTGTTAACCACTGATTCACAAGCCTTAATTCCATGCCTTTTGGTGAGATAAGTCGGCTCATTATATGATAGCCAAACAATACCTTTATCGTCCTCCCAAATTAACATTTTTTGAGGCAAGTCAATTGCAGCTGATTGACCACATAACATCAGAGGAGTACCTACCTTAGGATTTCCAAAAATAACGAGTTTCGTAGGACGTAACGTAAGCCCTACAGACTGCGCACCCTCACTGTGATTTATCTGTGCAAAAATAGTCATTCCCTTCTTTTTAAGAATAGTGACGAGTCGGTCTGCTGCGACCTGTACGCTATGCTTACTCTTAACATTGACCATTCCATCGTTAGCCGCATCTTCAGCGAGAATGCTAGTAAACATAAATACCGAAATAATAGTTATTAATACTTTAGTCATTTTATTGTCCCTTCTCATAGGCAGTTTTAAGCCAGGATATCAGCTCTTCATCAATTTCTGAGATTTCATGAAGTCTAACTCGATGTGTACACATGGTACCAAACGGACCTGAATTTTCAAGACGGTCGGTTATAGCAACATCTTTAAGTTTTAAACCTAAGTCAATCCGCTTTTTTGTGGCGGGCTTTATCAGTGCAAACTGATGCTTTCTTCTCAAGCTCACACTGCCTTTTTTGGGTGATATGCTAACATCCGTCCCAAATGTAGTAACAATTGTCAGTATTTTTTCATAGAGTGGGACCAGGGTTTCTTTGCCCTTGTACTGGTTTTCAACTAAATCTGCACTCGGATTTTCTTTAGACAATGCAACAATGGTATTGGCAAAACCATGAGTAACACCATGCTGTTCTTTTAAGAACTTCACAGCCTCAGAGTGCTTGGCAAAATTCTCAGTTCGTAGGATTTTTTTCCAATCATCCAAAGCCTTTCCTGTTTTCTCCGGCATATTATTTATCATCGTTTGTAAGGCTTTATCCATGATCTTACCTCCCAGATTATCATTCTATATTTTTTTATCAATAACAATATAATCACTACTTTGTTTCACTATATTGACAGTGATCAGTTACCAAAGTAAATACTATCTATATAATCACTTCTTTGATTATTAATTTTGAGGCTATGATGCAACCCATCAATGACACACAAAAGCTTAACCATTTTCCAGTATTATTTCACTTAGGATTTAGAATATTTTTTCTTTCTGGTGCATTATTTTCAGTTATTGCCTTAACTTTATGGGGAACCTTCTTTTTTCATGGAATACCTTTAAAGCCTATAGGCAATAGTTTCTGGTGGCATAGTCATGAAATGGTGTTTGGATTCAGTGGCGCCGTTATTGCTGGATTCCTTCTAACCGCGGTCCAAAATTGGACCGGAATACCGGCAATAAGTGGGAAAAAACTTATCGCCCTCTTCTTGGTTTGGTTGTCTGCTCGACTACTCATATTATTTCCAATGACAATACCGGTGTGGATTATTAGTGTCATTGATTTATCATTCTTACCATTAGTCACGTTCACACTAGCGATTCCAATTATAAAAATTAAACAATGGAAAAACTTAATATTCATTCCTATATTATTTATTTTAGTCATTGAAAATACATTGTCACATCTTGGACTTTGGCTAAATAGTCCGCTATTAAGCCAAAATGCTATTTGGTCAGCAGTCTTTACCATCATCTTGTTAATTAGCGTTATGGGCGGTCGGGTCATCCCATTTTTTACCGCACGAGGAACTAACTCTGAACAACCACTGGCAATTCCTAAACTTGAACTGGCAGCAAACTTACCAATTGTTCTTTTCGTGCTTTATTTTATTTCAGCAAAACCGGATGCCATATCAGTTCTACACCTGAGCATCCTGTCTGCAACTACAGCAATTCTACAGTTAACAAGAATGCTCCGTTGGCAATTTTGGCTTTGTACAAAAGAACCTTTACTCTGGTCACTGCATTTAAGTTATTTATTTATTCCCATTGGATTTATTCTTTTAACATTGCATTACAGCGGTTTCGCAGTATCAGCAAGCCATGCTCTTCATAGTTTCACCGTGGGGGCGATCGGAGGAATGATTTTAGCCATGATTGCTCGAGTTTCCCTTGGTCACACAGGAAGAAAACTAAATACTCTTGGTGGAATGAGGATTGCGTTTATTTTAATGGCTGTGGCAGCACTTTTTCGATCGCTGCTAAGTGCCTTTGAACTCGTTACACCAACAATAGGATTAACCGTTAGTTTTGTCTGTTTTATAACAGCCTACAGCATATTTTTAATACGCTACATCCCTATATTGTCCAATAAACGAGTCGACGGAAGAACTGGATAATAAGCCTAGACAACCATTTGTTGCAATTGCTGTTGAGTCGAAATAGGCAACATTGAGGCCGTTATTTGCTGTAGCTCTTTTATATGCTGACCAACCACAAGATAGCCATCTTCGCTATTTGTAATTGTTCCTTCATCCCTTAATATTGTGATGAGGGAAGAGAAAATTGTTTTATCAAAAGCCTCCGGTGCATTAATGTCATATAAAATAGCTATACGCTCAGCGAGTTTCTGGCTACTCGATTCAAGATCTCTACGGGTGAATGACTTTTCAGTTTCTGTATAGCGAACTAAAAGTGTCATGACGATTGCGTATCGCTTTAACATGCTTTGCAACGACTCACTCAAGATTAAGAAGCTCCTCATCTCTGGTGAACCCTCCTCTGGTCGCCAAAGTTTATTAGCGCGCTCTATCAAGAGACCTTCTGAAATCATAAATTCAATACAATGTGTCAGCGCTTGCTCAAAATCATCCTGATCCCAATGTAAAAACAACTCATTGCGCAAATAAGGATAAAGAATGAGACAATTATTCTTTAGACTGGAACGACCGAGACTACGGTAGTAGCGAAAACAGCTACTAATCAAAGCAGGCATAACAAATAGATGTAGGATGTTATTGCGGTAGTAGGTCATCAATACTGCCGTTTCTTCAGAGAAATAAACAATTTCTCCCATAGATTGTTGCACTCTATGAACAGCATTGAGACTTTCAGCCGCAGACAAGATTTCATCAGCCGTACCCTTAGGTATGACGAGATCTGAACTATAAGGTATATTTCTAAGAATTTTTAAGTAGAGATTTAATTGAACAATAAGCTCTTCTTTGTCAATTGCATATCTTGGCGTTGATAAAAGAACTAAAGCGATTAAAGTCACCGGACTGACAGCAGCGGCACTGTTAATGCCCTTCATTAAATCAACCGAAAGTTGTTTAATTTTCCCCCCAAACCACTTGGGCCGCTCGTCAAAATCACCAATACTGTCTCGCCAATTTTCTTGGTGCGTATCTAGCCACTGCTCTATACAAACGGGTTCACCGAAATTTACATATACACGTCCAAAAGATTGTTTAAGGGTCTTTCTTGCGCCGAGTAGCTGGCCAATGGACTCACTCTTTTTACTACTACCGCGCATCTCTCCTAAATAGCTACTACCTTCCATAATCTTGTCATAACCAATGTAAATAGGTACAAGTAGCAGAGGTTTTTTTCGGCCCCTTAGTACATTATCAACAGTCATGGACAACATTCCTGTTTTCGGTTGTAGTAATCTACCCGTTCTTGAACGTCCTCCTTCCGGGAAGTATTCTACGGAATAACCTTTATTAAACAGAAGGTTTAAATAGCCATTGAAGACCGCACTATAGAGTTTGTTACCTGCAAATGATCGGCGAAGAAAAAAAGCTCCTCCACGCCTGAGTAAGGAACCTACAGGCCAAAAATTCATATTGATACCCGCTGCGATATGCGGAGGAACAAGATCTTGATGGTATAAAACGTAGGAAATTAACAAATAGTCCATATGACTACGATGACAGGGAACGTAGACCAGCTCATAATCACGAGCCATTCCTCTGACACGTTCGACATTATCGACCTGTACGCCATCATAAACGCGGTTTAAGATCCAACCGACAAGGGTCTCCAGTATCCGCATGACATAGTAATTATAGTTTCCTGTAATTTCCTTCGCGTACTTTTTCGCTACTTTTCTGGCTTCTTTTTTTGTTATTTTCTTCTTTTTGCTTTCATGCGAAATAGCGTCAACGACCTGAGAAGTCGATATTAATTCCTTCATAAGTGTTCGTCGATCGTAAAGGTTGGGTCCCAGTGATGCTGATCGCTGATGGTGGAAATAAACGCGCAATAACCGCGCAAGTTTTAGTGTTCGATGATCTTTGCTACCGGAATATTCTAACAGCGGATTTAGATCGAGTGGCTTGCCAAAGGTAATAAAACTCTGACGCCCAAGTGTAAAGATAATGATTGCCTTTCTTAAAAAACCAATCCCACCAACGGTATTACTTAGAAATATTCTAAACAGTGACTTTTCTTTACCAGGATTTCTTCCCCAAGAAATTGAAACAGGGACAAGTTGAACATTAAGCTCTGGATTGTCTTTTTGGCGGTCGAGAATATGAGTCAGCTTAGGATGATGTCTGCGATAATTGGTTGATTTATTCCAAATGCGTTTTTTTCTGAGTACAAAAAGATAGTCTGTATCATCTTTATCAACCAGAGGTGAAGGCAATCCGACATTCAGACATTGTTGGTGAAGCAATGTTAAATCTGTTGCAGAATAATGACTGAGGACATAATAGATTGGCTGAGACACATCAAGCTCAAGCTCTTTGATGGGTTGCTCTGGTATAACGGCTGGACTAACCAAAATATTCATTGGCCGTTGTAAACTTCTAAACCACGCCCTTTTCAGGATACTACTCAGTGACATTCATTCAATTCCTAGCTAAAACCAAAAATGACAATAAAGCAATTTGCTTGCAATATCTATCAAGATTGCACATTTTAGACCATTCTTAATCGCACAGATAACACTATTTAATACTTTTTATGAATAATTACTTTGTATTTTTCTTTCTTAGAACTTCATATTCAAATTGCTCAAAGGCTATAAAGCGATTAAAATCTTAGAATAATAAAATCCACAGGACCCTAAATGCGGTATATATTACTACTATTCGTAATTCTCATTGCTTACGGCTCCCTTTATCCCTTTCATTTTTCAGGAGATTTACTCCCTGTTTCTGATTTTTTAAGCTGGCTAGTCAATCTGTCCTACCGTACAACTGAAGCAGATATTTTAGCAAACATCCTGTTATTTATACCCTTCGGCTTTGTAGCAATAATGACTCTAGCAACCTCAAGGCGGTTACTTTATCACGCAAGTTTGTTATTTTTGGTCGGTACTCTATTTGCATTTATGTTGCAGTACTTACAATTTTATCTGCCCGCACGAGTACCCTCTGCAGCCGACGCTTGGTACAACAGCCTAGGCATCATATTTGGAATGCTCATTGCTCATATGATCATTCGATACTCTCATCAACATCTGACAGATGAAATATCGACCCCCATGAACTGGTCTCAAATAACAATTCCTCTGTTATTAGCCCTACTATGGGTTTGTTGGCGATTATTTCCATTTATCCCATCAATCACCACAGATTCAATCAGCACTGCTGTATCTCCACTTATACATCGCCCTGACCTTAACTTTATTACCATCATAAGAGATACTATCGGCTGGTTAGTTTTCTTTTATTTATTAACCAGATCCCCCTTTGATAAACTGTCAAAGTTTAGAATATTGAAGTTCGTTGCTTATATCTTTGGTTTAGAAATACTCATACGTGGCAACGTCTTGACTGTTAACGATTTGCTAGCGGCATTATTTGCTTTTGCAATATTCGCGTCACTGACATCTGTAAAATTACATGAGGGATTAAGTCGTGGACTTGCAGTCGCCATTGCATTCACGCTCATCTCACCCCTGTCAGTAGCTGAGATCAATAATCAGTTCCAATGGCAACCTTTTGACGCTTTGATGAAAGGAAATCCATGGGCAAATGGCGAATTCTTACTACTTAAACTCTATCTCTTCGCTTCCTTCATTTATTTACTAAGAATTTCCTGGTTTGGGTGGCTTGGGGCAGCACTGGTCAGTATCTTTTTGATTTTGTCCTTATCCCTCATGCAAATACCCTTTGGTCAGAACAACGGTGATATTACTGATCCCATACTCGCAGCATTAATTGCCTGGGCAATGAGTCAGGTTGAAAAGGTTGCCATCGACGAACGGGCAATGGCTTTACACTAATTAATATTTTAAACTATGGGCCGAACATCAATCGACAACTCTTAGGTAGAAAATGAATACCCTTTGGAAAAGTAAATTAAAAGCCTTCTCAATTCATCTACTACTCAGTGTTCTTCTAATTGCGACATTTATGTGGGTCGTAACACAGCTCTGGTATCCCGGTTTATTATTTAAGTTAGAAAACGTATGGCAAGGATTGCAAATACTTATACCCGTCGACGCTACATTAGGCCCATTACTCACATTAATTCTTTTTGTTCCAGGTAAGAAAGGCCTAGTCGGCGACCTGAGCATTATTGCAACCATTCAAGTATTAGCACTGGTTGGTGGTGGCTTCGCAATTTACCAATCCAGACCTGAAGTCATTGTTTTTACTGGTGATCGATTTGAGGTAGTTACAGCCTTTAAGTATGACCGTGATAACTTAAACAATGAATATTTTACGCAACAGCAGCCAACTTACCCTTTTATTGTTTACGCACTACCCGCTCAAAATGACGAAGAAAGAAGTCATTTTGTTCTAAACAATGTTCAATACCAAAAATTAAGTGAGCGATATCGCCCTCTCGACAATTACAGAGACTTATTATCAGAAAAATCTTTAAAAGCAGCTAATTTTAAACCCTCTAGTGAATCAGCAAAAACACTCTTTGCTGAATTTAAAAATAGCTATAAAAAAGATGTCTTTTTGTTTGTACTGGAAGGAACTACAGCCACCTCTCGGATCATTATTCTGGATAAGCAGAGCCTTCAGTTACGCGGCTTTTTAGATATCGACCCCTGGCAAAATTACCTGAATAAGTAGGAGTATCTGTATGAATGATAAAGTCCATATTGACAACAGTCGACCAACACTGGCTAAATGCATTGATATTGAATTGCTCGCCCCATTAAGGTGGTTAACTCTTGGCTGGAAAGATTTTCTCAAAGCACCCAAATATTCTATCGTCTATGGTTTTGTTGTTGTTCTGATTAGCTATTTTGTTTTTTCAATGGCCTGGTACTTTAATAGTGTGACTCTCGCACTTTCATTACTCTCAGCCTTTGTATTCATTGCGCCAATTTTATGTATTGGTCTCTACTCCATTGCACGCCAGTTGAAAAATGATATTCCCCTCAATTTCAGAAGAAGCCTAAAGCATGGTTTCAGCCCATATGGTGATCTGATGATCTTTGTCATCATCATGATGGTTATTTCTTTACTTTGGGCTCGAGCTGCTTCGATGATCCATGTGTTTATTCCTGTTAATGCTGAAGCAGGATTTATAGATTTAGCCATATTTCTCGGTATTGGTTCGTTTGTCGGTTCAATTTTTGCGTTGATCATCTTTTCAGCAAGCGTGTTTTCTTTGCCAATGATTATGGACAAAGAAACAGACATGATCACCGCCTGTATCTCAAGTTTTAGTGCCGTGCTCAATAACAAAACTGCGATGATTTTCTGGGCACTCATCATTGTGATATTAACGGGTATTGGAATATTCAGTGCCTTTATTGGATTTCTTGTAATTGTTCCATTACTCGGTTATTCAACCTGGCACGGTTATCGAGAATGCCTTGACGTATCGGAGTGGAATGATCGAGAAAGCGTTTTTACTCGCTCTAAGAATGATGCTGAAGACAATGGTCCAACAGAATCTAACTGATGATTTTAATGATCGACAATTATGATTCTTTCACTTTTAATCTGGTGCAATACTTTCGAGAATTAGGTCAAGAAGTTGAAGTTTACCGAAACGATGTACTTACAGAAGAGCAGCTTCACTCAATCAATCCATCTTATTTAGTGATCAGTCCAGGGCCCTGTACACCCGATGAGTCAGGAATATCTCTCAATGCAATAAAACATTTTGCAGGTAAAGTGCCCATATTGGGAGTATGTCTTGGTCATCAGGCTATCTGTCAGGCATTTGGTGGCTCAATTGTTCAAGCCCCTAAGGTCGTTCATGGTTACACATCTGATATTCATCATTCGAGAGCAGGTATCTTTAAAGATCTACCGACCCCTTTTAAGGCAACTCGTTATCATTCTCTCGTAGTCGATGAAAAATCACTCCATGATGATTTCCAAATAACCGCCTGGACCGATGAAGGAGGTGAAGATATCAATCAATCTGATCAGAAACTAATCATGGGGATCAGGCATAAGAGTTTACCAATTGAGGGAATTCAATTTCACCCTGAATCAATATTGACCGAGCATGGACATCAATTATTAAGAAATTTTTTAGAGTTAAATTAACGAGTACCGTGGACGACCATTGTTTTACCACTGACATCTATTAAGCCTTGCTCTTCTAACACTTTAATCACTCGACCAACCATCTCTCTAGAGCAGCCGACAATACGACCTAGTTCTTGACGTGTTATCTTAATTTGCATGCCATCAGGATGTGTCATAGCTGCAGGTTGTTGTGCTAATTCAAGCAGGGCTCTAGCAACTCGACCAGTGACGTCTAAAAATGCCAAGTCACCTACTTTTTGACTGGTTTTATTGAGGCGTTCAGCCATTTGGCCCGATAGCTTTAGCAACAATTCAGGCTTATCTTTAATAAGTTGCAGAAATTTAGTATAGCTAATTTCAGCAATCTCAGCCTCTTCCTTTGCACGTACCCAGGCACTTCTTACTTCATTTGCATCGAACAGCCCCATTTCTCCAAAAAAATCACCTGCGTTTAAATAGGCGAGTACTAACTCTCTGCCATCTTCATCTTCAATGAGTACTGACAATGATCCTGAAATTAGAAAATAAAGAGTATCAGCCTTGTCGCCCGCGTAAATTAGGGTACTTTTTTTAGGGTAATGTCTACGATGGCACTGACCAACAAACCAATCTAAAAGAGGCTCTCTTGAAAGATGAAAAGGTAATGGCATAGGTGATTCACTTTTATAGTTAAGATTTTGAGTTTTTTGATGATACTAATTGCATTATATACACATCACAGATAGATTTGCAGATTTTTAGAAGCTGTTATTTCTGTGGTATGCTGCAGATAATAATTCTTAATTTTTTAGCCTTCATTTTATTGGTAGAACAATGTCAGGAAAAACAGAACAAAATGATTTGAAAATGCTTGTAGAGTCAAGCATTCCACTTATCCTCATTGAGACCCATGAAGAAAAACGTGCAACTCAACTCATCAAAAATATTACTAAGCCTAACAATAAACGGTTGTTTTCTTGGAGTGTTACCAGTGGTTTAAAACGAATTGATCTAAGTACGAATCTTGAAACTCTCGCAGCCACCCAAACTCCTGAAGAACTGCTTAAACACATCAGTATTTCGGAGACCGCATCGGTATTTATTCTTTATGACTTTCATCCATGGCTCGATGAAAGCCCTACAACCATAAGAAAGTTGAGAGAAATCGCCCTCGGATATCATAAATTAGGGCATACCATTATATTAATATGTCCAGAACTTGAATTGCCCTCGGAACTCAAACCAGTAACGGCTTTATTTGATATGCGTCTTCCGAGCAAAGATCAGCTAGAAACACTCATACGAGAAGAAGCTAATCTTTGGTCAAAGAGTAACGCAGGAAAAAAGGTTCGCACGGATCGAAAAACGTTAGATATTCTTATTAGTAATCTCAGTGGATTGACTTTTTTTGACGCTAGAACACTCATTAGAAATGTTATTCATGATGATGGCGCGATTACCGTAGATGAACTGCCCGAGGTTAACCAAGCAAAATTTAAACTACTCGAACAGGGTGGAGTTTTATCTTTTGAGTTTGAAACAGCACAATTTTCTGAAGTCGGTGGGCTTAATAATTTAAAAAAATGGCTGAGTCAAAGGCAGAATGTCTTCCACCGTTTGCCAGGAACAGAAAGTCTCGACCGACCAAAAGGTATGATGCTGGTTGGTGTTCAGGGTGGCGGTAAAAGTCTTGCCGCTAAAGCGGTCGCAGGCATGTGGGGAGTTCCCTTGCTAAGACTCGATTTTGGAACCCTTTATAATAAATATCATGGTGAAACTGAAAAAAATCTACGCCAATCATTACGCCTAGCTGAGGTTATGTCGCCCTGTGTGATGTGGATGGACGAGATCGAAAAAGGTCTATCCAGTTCAGATCACGATGGCGGCACATCTCAACGTGTGCTCGGTACTCTTTTAACCTGGATGGCTGAAAATGATAAACCTGTTTTCATTGTCTCAACCTCTAATGATATCAATAAACTACCACCCGAACTAATTCGCAAAGGACGACTGGACGAAATTTTCTTTGTCGATTTACCCTGTGAGAAAACACGCGAAGAAATTTTCAGCATCCATCTTCTTAAACGAAAACATGACGCGGAAATTTTTGATTTAAAATCATTGTCGGATAAAAGTGACGGTTTCTCTGGAGCTGAAATTGAACAGGCCGTGGTATCAGGAATGTACAGTGCATTAGCTGAATCAACTTTACTCAATACTGAAATACTATTAAATGAGCTTGATAAAACACAACCGCTTTCTGTTGTCATGTCTGAGAAAATACAACAACTTAGAAGCTGGTCTGAAGGTCGAACCGTACTGGCCAATTAATTTAAATGTTTGAAAAAGAATATTAATATTAACTAATCGGTTATAATTTAAATTCGAGTAAATGAGGCTTTAGAATGAAATTAGAACTCCTTGCAAAATCAGCAAGTAAACTTTTTACACTTCCTGAAATTTGTATAAAAATTCAGGATGTAATTCACGACCCATCTAGCAATGCTCGAGATATTGCTAAATTAATAGCAATCGATCCCTCTTTATCGGCGCGACTACTAAAGATTGCCAACAGTTCGTTTTATAATTTTTCATCGCAAATTGATGATTTAGGTCGTGCTGTCAATGTCATTGGCACCGAAGATTTATACAGTCTGGCACTTGCAACTACTGCTCCAAGCACATTTTCATCACTGGACGATAATCAGAACATTGATATGGCACAATATTGGCGACACTCAGTGATGTCTGGTCTGATAGGTCGCGCGCTTGCCCAACAATCTAGTATTCGTAATAGTGAAAGATTATTTCTTGCAGGATTATTCCACAATCTTGGTCAACTGGTTGTACTTGAACAGCTACCTGAAGATTTCAAAAAAATTGAAGCATTAAAAGAGAGTGATCGAGCACCTTGGGAAATTGAAAAAGAAATACTCGGCTTTTCATATGCCGATGTAAGCACAGAATTACTTAAGTTTTGGAAAATGCCTGATAATATATTAGAGCTCGTTAAAACACAGCATGATCCTTCGCAATCATCCGATCCTAGAACGGCATCAATGATTCATATTGCTTCACGTATGGCGAGCCAACTTTCACTTGCTGATAAGACTGAATTTAACTTTAAAGATTCAATTCTGGACGTTGCATGGAGTTCATCAGCAGTTGATCAGGAAAGTGTTCATACTGCAATAAGCTTGGCTGAAATAAATTGTCAAACAATGCTTTCAGCGATGACGGGAAATCAACTTCAAACGGCCTAGTTTGCCTCACGCGCAAGCGCTCGATAACCAATGTCTGTTCGATAGTAGACATCCTGCCAAGAAATCATTTTTACCAACTGGTAAGCAGCTTCTTGGGCACTCGTAACATCTTCACCCAGTGCAGTTGCACAAAGCACCCTGCCGCCTGAGGTAATAATATCGCCATTTTTATCCACCGCGGTTCCAGCGTGAAATATTTTCATGTGTTGTTCTAGATCTGTTTCAGGAAAATTAATTTTTAGGCCTTTAGCATATGACTCTGGATAGCCACCAGCAGCAAGAACAACTCCTACAGCTGAACGCGAATCCCACTCAATGGTCATTTCATCTAATCGTCCCTGTACCGCAGCAAGACATAGATCAGCTAGGTTTGTCTTCAATCTCATCATAATGGGTTGAGTTTCAGGATCGCCAAAACGACAATTATATTCAAGAACTTTGATACCACCCTGATCGTCTATCATTAAGCCAGCATAGAGAAATCCAGTGTACGAATTACCCTCATCCGCCATAGCCTTGACCGTTGGTTCAATGACCTCAGTCATCACAGATTCAAAGATTTTATCTGTAACTACTGGGGCTGGTGAATAGGCACCCATGCCACCGGTATTCGGGCCCAAATCACCATTATCTCTAGCCTTATGATCTTGTGATGTTGCTAAGGGAAGTATATTTTTTCCATCGACCATAACAATGAAACTGGCTTCTTCGCCTCTTAAGAATTCTTCTACGACAACCCGGTGCCCAGCATCGCCAAACCGATTACCGGCAAGCATGTCCTCAATGGCATCATTGGCTTCTTGAAGACTATTGGCAATAATGACGCCCTTCCCTGCAGCTAAGCCATCGGCTTTTATGACCACAGGCACACCCATTTGTTGAATCATCTCTGCTACAAAAATCTTGGCTTCATTAATGTCGGTAAAATTACCGTAGGCCGCTGTTGGAATATTATTACGTGCAAGAAAATCTTTGGTAAATGCTTTTGAGCCTTCTAATTGAGCCGCACCCTTATCGGGCCCAAAACAGGCGAGACCTTCTTCTGAAAATTGATTCACTAAACCATCGACAAGGGGTGCTTCTGGTCCGACGATAGTAAGGTCAATCTCATTCTCACGGGCAAAAATCAATAAACTGTCGTAGTCATCAGCATCAATTGCGATATTTTCTATCTTGGCTTCAGCAGCTGTTCCAGCATTTCCAGGGGCGACATAAACTTTAGAAACTTTATCAGACAGACTTACCTGCCATGCAATAGCATGCTCTCTTCCACCACTACCAATGACAAGTACCTGCATAACTCAAAATCTCCTGATCGATAGTTTTAGCAATTGTTTTTATAGTTATTTTTATAATTGTTTTATAATAACTACTAGTGTCTAAAGTGACGCATTCCGGTAAAGACCATCGCCATTCCGTTTTCATCAGCTGCAGCAATAACTTCGTCATCTCTCATCGAACCACCGGGTTGGATCACTGCTGAAATTCCAGCCTTCGCTGCTGCGTCAATACCATCTCTGAATGGAAAAAATGCATCGGATGCCATGACCGAACCAGCAACCGTTAAATTCTCATCTTCGGCCTTAATGCCTGCAATTTTTGCAGAATAGACACGACTCATCTGTCCAGCACCCACACCAATGGTTTGCCCATCTTTTGCATAGACGATTGCGTTTGATTTTACATATTTGGCGACCTTCCAGCAGAATAGTAAATCATCCAACTGTTCTTTGGTCGGTTGAACCTTGGTTACGACTTTTAAATCTGCCAGTTGAATTTCGCCAAGATCCTTATCTTGAATTAATAAGCCACCTGTCACTCTTTTGAAATCCCGAGCGGGTAGCTGAGTTTGTAACTCTCCGCAACGCAAGAGTCTAAGGTTCTTTTTAGTAGCAATCACTTCAATAGCTTCATCGGATATTTCTGGAGCAATGATTACTTCTACAAACTGTCGATCGACAATCATCTGAGCCGTTGTTGCATCGAGTGCGCGGTTAAATGCGATTATTCCGCCAAATGCTGATGTTGGATCCGTTTTAAAAGCATTATCGTAAGCTGTTTGCAGATCAGTAGAAACTGCAACACCACAGGGATTTGCATGTTTGACGATGACACAGGCTGGTTGTTGAAAACTTTTTACACATTCAAGAGCGGCGTCCGTATCTGCAATATTGTTGAACGATAGCGCCTTACCCTGCAACTGAACTGAAGTGGATACCGAAGATTCCTTTTGGTTTTCTTCAATATAAAATGCCGCGCTCTGATGAGGGTTTTCCCCATATCGCATATCTTGCACTTTATTGTATTGAGCGCTAAATGTCGTAGGATATGAATTAGCATCATCTTCAGATTTATTTTTGGCTAATGTTGTCTCTAGGTAATTAGCAATTAAACCATCGTAACGAGCGGTATGCGCAAAGGTCTTGGTTGCTAGTTCAAAGCGCATGTCAAGAGAGGTGCCACCACCAGATTTTAGAGCCCCAAGGAGACTCTCGTAATCTGAAGCATTAACCACCACAGTGACATCTTTATGGTTTTTAGCTGCAGCTCGAAGCATTGTTGGGCCACCGATGTCGATATTTTCAATCGCATGAGCAAGGTCACAATTCTCACTAGCAATAGCCTGTTCAAAGGGGTACAGATTGACTACAAGCAAATCTATGGCAGCAATACCGTGTTCTGCCATTATTTCATCATCGATTCCACGGCGCCCAAGTAAGCCGCCATGGATTCTCGGATGTAGTGTTTTAATTCTGCCATCCATCATCTCAGGAAAACCTGTCTGGCTAGACACGTCTTTTACATCAATGTCGTTTTCTCTCAGAAGTTTAGCGGTACCGCCTGTTGAGAGTATTTCAATGTTCATACCTGCCAATTCCCTGGCTAATTCTATAATTCCGCTCTTATCAGAAACACTGATTAGGGCGCGGCGTATTTGACGTAAATCGGTCATTTTTTATAATCC
>JAUUZN010000173.1 GCA_030589945.1 Gammaproteobacteria bacterium
GCCATTGAGTTGATTGCCACCTTCAATTTGAAATTTTTCCATTGTTACTCCACAATATTTTTGTTTTGATGAATCGTTTTATCACGATGCAGTAATCAGACAAACAATCCTTATTATTATTTGAAGATGATACTACAAAACTATCAATAGTGATTGAAAACTAATGAAATAGTCCTTAATTAGTGGATTTTGTAGAGCACTGAAGAGTAAATTGACTGTTGATAATATTTTAGAGTGATAACACTGGCATTCAAGAATTATTTTGATTCGGTCCTTTGATTTGTTCAGACAGGCCATACTGTGATCAACAATGATGCCTTTTTAAGTTATTACTGTGTATTATAGACCACTAATATAGAAGGTTCGTCATATAAATTGTACCGATTGGGTGTGATTAAGTTTGAAAAATATTCTATTTAAAACACCGTAAAAACAATTATTATGATTAGAGCTAAATAATGAATATGTTACTAAAAACAATCAGTTTATTACTGGCAGCACTACTGCTGATAAGTTGCACCAATAACACTGTCAGCCATTACCGACAAATTGAATCGGCGAATCATAATGACCGTATTCGTTATCTGATCATTCATCACACAACCATCGATTTTGAAACATCAGTCAAGGTTTTATCAAAACCACCAGGAGTAAGCGCTCATTATCTGATCCCTGAATCAGGTGACGCAAGTTACGACTCTGATCAGTTAGAAGTGGTACAACTGGTTGATGAAAAGGATAGAGCTTGGCATGCGGGTCGTAGTTATTGGCAGGGAACGACCAATTTAAATGATCAATCCATCGGTATTGAGCTTGTATACCTATCACCCTGCAATCGTTCAAATCATGCTGTTGAATATCAGACCGGTCTCAATAACGATGCCAACGACGATAATCTATGTTTTTATCCTGATTACGATGAACAGCAAATTGAGATCCTAATTAAGCTCATTAAGGATATAAAAAGTCGCAATCCTGAAATCACCGCAACACGGATAATTGGACATGCTGATATCACTCCAGATCGCCGAATTGATCCCGGCCCTCGATTTCCATGGCATCGTCTTTACAAGGCTGGAATAGGTGCCTGGTATGAACAGGAAACTGTCAATAAGTACTGGCAACAATTCATAGAAAATAAACCATCCATAGGTGTGGTGCAAGCTGCATTGCGGGCCTATGGTTACGGCGTAATAGAAACGGGTGTTCTCGATCCACAAACCATCAACGCCCTTAATGTCTTCCAAATGCACTTTCGACCTTGGGAAGTGAATGGGCAAATGACCCTTGAGACCTCTGCTACACTGTTTGCGTTAGTCGAACGTTATTTTGAACGAAAGAGTGAACGACTTAAGATACGCTTAGAGTTGGAAATCAAAAGCAGTAATACTGAGCCTGAATATACGGATCATGGTCAGTTTAATGGTGTTTTTCCCAGTGAGAACCCAAGCACTCGAAGGCTCGTTAATGACCGTAAAACTTTCAAGGCTAGAAAGGGGCAGGGTGCTTTCACGGTTACCAGCCAAGGAGCGATTTCGGCCAAAATATTCATCAATGGACAGTTTCTGGATAATGTCACACTGAGTAACGAAGAACCTCAAAAGGTCAGTATTGGAAAATACACTCATGATGGATTCAATCATTTGAAGGTTGAAGATGTGTTGCCAGAAGGTAGTCATATAACCATCGAACTACCTTTTCCTGAGTTGACTCATTCAAAGCCTGAACAGACCGGCTTTTCTAATTCAAAACTGTCCAAAATTGATGCGCTCATCAATGCTGATATCAAGCAAGGATTCCCGGGTGCTCAATTGGTCATAATCAAGGATGGTCAAATTATAAAAAATTCGGCCTACGGTTTCAGCCATCGATATAATGCGAAGGCAGATGAACTGGCATCTCCAATAATAATGACGACGGAAACTTTATTTGATTTAGCCTCAAATACAAAAATGTTTGCTGCTAACTATGCTGTGATGAAGCTTGTCTCTGAAGGAAAACTCGATGTTTCTGCCCCCATAAATAAATATTTGGCAGAGTATCGCGGGCAGGGTCGGGAATCACGAACGGTGAAGGATTTATTGACACACAGTGCAGGATATCAACCTGTTGTGGATTTTCATCGAAAGGACAACAGGCTTGGAGAACATTTTTTTTCACAGAATAAAGAGAATACCCAATACCTTCTAACGCAGCGAGTGCCTTTCCAAACAGGCCGTGGCATTCGCGTAAAATATAGCGACGTTGATTATATGTTGCTAGGAACATTAATCGAACGGATTGTAGAAATGCCGTTGGATGAGTATGTAGAGAAAAACATTTATCAGCCACTGGGCCTTACCAGAACGAAGTTTAATCCACTGGATAAAGGTTTTGATGTTGCGCAAACTGCATCAACAGAACTTCAGGGTAATTCACGTGGTGGCACCATTGAATTTGAAAATATGCGCCAAGACGTGATCCGTGGTGAAGTGCACGATGAAAAAGCCTTCCATTCCATGGCGGGTGTTTCAGGTCACGCAGGTTTATTCTCAACGGCTACAGAGGTGGGTATCTTAGCTTCGGTGATGCTCAATCGTGGTGGCTACGGTAATGTCTCACTATTTAACAAAAATACCATCGATCAATTTACCAAACCATCCGATTTAAATGACACTGTGGGATTAGGCTGGCGTCGGGCTGCGAATGGTGACAGACTCTGGCAATTTGGTCCTTATGCAAGTCCTTACGCCTATGGTCATACTGGTTGGACAGGTACCGTGACGGTGATTGATCCTTTTTATGATCTCATTATCGTATTACTCACCAACAAAAAACATACCCCAATGGTTGAGACTCATCTTGAACAGCCACAGAGTGCAAAGAAGGCAGTTTTTCTGGGTGATACTATGGAAACTGGAAAATATGGAAGTATTATTTCTTTAGTTTACGAAGCTTTTCTTGAAGATGATGATCCTTAATATTGTTATTTATTATCGATATCTATTGCTTCGAATGAGACATGTTTGAATTGAATATTGCACAAACAATTGATTCTTCACAAGCCATTTATGATGAGTTGGCCCAATCCTTTGTGCGGCTGCTTGGTTCAGAAAGAGTCATCACAGAACCATCACTATGTTTTACCTTGGGCACCGATGCGAGTCTGTACCGTCTGACACCGAAGATAGTGATCCGAGTCGATAACAAAGAAGAAGTTATTAAGGTAATGGCACTGTGCGGGGCATCAAAAGTGGCCTTTACCTTTAGGGCTGCTGGCACAAGTCTATCGGGTCAAGCGGTGACCGACTCTGTGTTGGTGATGCTTACTGAACGTTGGTGTGATTATAAAATCACAGAGTCAGGCAATAAAATTAAGCTTCAACCTGGAATAATCGGTGGTCATGCGAATCGATATCTTGCTCCTTACGGTCGAAAAATTGGACCCGATCCAGCATCCATCGACAGCTGTAAAATTGGTGGTATAGCTGCCAACAATTCATCAGGCATGTGTTGTGGAACGGCAGAAAATTCCTATCAGACCGTGCATTCGATGACCCTTATTTTATCGGATGGTACCTTGCTTGATACAGCTGACCTCATTTCAAGAGATCAGTTTAAAAAGAGCCACTCTGCGCTTTTAGAAGAATTAACAAAACTTGCCACAGCAACTAAAAGTGATACAGAATTAACGCAGCTCATAGAGCATAAATATCGCTTGAAGAACACCATGGGTTTTAGTATCAATGCGCTTATAGATTATAGTGATCCCATTGATATCTTACAGCACCTGATGATTGGATCAGAAGGTTGTCTAGGTTTTATAGCTGACATTACTTATAACACCGTCAAAGAAAGTCCCTTTAAGGCCACTGGATTATTTGTATTTAAAGATATTTACATTGCCTGTCAGGCTGTTGCTGCATTGTCAAAACTTCCGGTAAATGCCGTAGAACTGATTGACGGTAGAGCGCTGAGGTCATTGGCGGGAAAGAAAGATCTTTTAGCCTTTATTGACAACCTTGATCTTGATGCAACGGCGCTACTGATTGAATGTCATGGTGAAACGGCTCAGCATTTCGATGCTCTGATTGAGGAACTCACAGACACAATTAATCAATTTGAAACAATTGAATCGATACCTTTTACCACTGATTCTATAATCACCGCGGATCTTTGGTATCTACGAAAAGGATTAATCCCGGCAGTGGGTGGAACGCGCGCACAGGGTACAAGTGTAATTATTGAGGATATTTCATTTCCCGTCGAACAGCTCGCAGATGGAACCATTGCCCTGAGTCAGTTATTAAATAAACACAACTATCCTGATGCGATTATTTTTGGCCATGCATTGGTTGGAAATTTACATTTTGTTGTGACCAATAACTATAACCATCAGGAGGAAGTTGATCAGTACGAACGTTTTATGCAAGAACTCTCTGAACTTGTAGCGGTTGAATATGATGGTTCGCTAAAATCTGAACATGGTACGGGTCGAAATATGGCGCCATTTGTTGAGCTTGAATGGGGTGTTCAGGCTTATCAGGTCATGTGCAAAATCAAGAATTTATTTGATCCCGAAGGATTATTGAATCCCGGGGTGGTGATTAATGATGACGATAAAGTACATTTAAAAAATCTCAAGTTATTGCCCATGGCCGATGAGATTGTTGATCAATGTATAGAATGTGGTTTTTGTGAGTCGGTCTGTCCTTCGAGAAACTTATCATTAACCCCTCGCCAAAGAATCGTCATGTTTAGGCAATTACAGATGCTTGCTCGAGAGCCGCAAACATCTGAAGTAAAGAAAATAATAAAATCGATGACTCAACAATTTAATTATCTGGGAGTTGAAACCTGTGCGGCAACCGGATTATGTGCCGATCGTTGTCCGGTGGGGATCAACACCGGTGATTTAATAAAAATGTTGCGTTCAAAAAGGTCACTTTCATCATTCGTTAAAATGAAAGTTGCTAGTTGGACCGCGAACCATTTTAAATTCACCACATCCATCGTAAGGCTTATGCTGAGGTTTAATTGGCTGCTACAGAAAATCATACCCAATAGGTTAATCAATAAAGTACCGCTTTGGCATGACGATTATCCAATGCCTGCAAAGTCGATTGAATATACAAAAGAACCTTTACCAGAAGGACAGGGCGCTAAGAGAGTCGTAATGATGCCTTCCTGTGCTAGTCGTAGTATGACTTCAAATGAAAAAGCTAGAGATGGTCGTTCATTAACTGAGGTTACAAGAAGCCTTCTGGAGAAGGCTGGATATGAAATTATTCTGTCGAACGTCAGTGCTGAACTTTGTTGTGGTATGCCCTATGAAAGCCAAGGTCTGAAAGATTTGGCGAAGCAAAAATCCACCCAGTTAGAAAAGGAATTATGGCGTCTTTCAGAATCAGGGCAGTGGCCCATTTTAGTTGATGCCAGTCCCTGCGCAAAGTATAGCAAGGATAATCGTTCCAGCACGGATATTGGGCAATCGTTAGACATTTACGAACCCTTTGAATTTGTCACTCAGTATCTGTTGGACAGTCTAACAATTAAAAAAACCGATGAGCCTATTATGCTGCACATAACCTGCAGCAGTCGAAGAAATGGTTTGGCTGACTTGATGTTAAAACTTGCCTCTCGCTGTAGTACAAATGTCACGGTACCTGAAAAAATTGATTGTTGTGGTTGGGCAGGTAATAAAGGATTTACCACTCCAGAACTTAATCAATCGGCATTGAAAACACTTAAATCACAGGTTCCATCGGGCTGTGAAAGAGGATTTTCTAACAGCCTTACCTGTGAGATAGGGC
>JAUUZN010000202.1 GCA_030589945.1 Gammaproteobacteria bacterium
GCAGCCAATATAACCACATTGGCCGCATTGAGTTTGCGGCAAGATCTGCTCGATGGTATCTACGATAGGATCACCATCAATCTTCAATTTAATGGCAGACCAACCCAGTAATGCGCCAAAGAGTAATGCAAGGATCACTAAAGCCCAGATGGCAATGAAGATGTCGATGCTTAGGCTGTCAAATATCGCCATACTCATATTTTGCTCTTCATTTAACTAGACCAGAAAAACCCATAAAGGCCAGTGACATTATGCCTGCAGTGATTAATGCAATGGAGGCACCTTTAAATGGGGCAGGGACGTCTGCAGCATCAATGCGTTCACGCATACCCGCAAAGAGGATGATGACAAGAGAAAATCCGACTGCGGCTGAAAATCCAAAAATGAGTGACTCAATGAAATTATGATTCTCATTGATGTTGAGTAACGCAACACCAAGCACTGCGCAGTTAGTGGTAATGAGCGGGAGAAATATACCTAATACTTTGTGCAATACAGGACTAAATTTATGCATCACCATTTCTGTGAATTGAACCACTACAGCGATGACTAAAATAAAGGAGAGAGTTTGTAAAAATTCAATGCCTAGAGGGATGAGTATCCACTGGTTAATAAGGTAACTAAAGGCTGAGGCGAGCGTCAGTACAAAGGTTGTGGCAAAGGACATTCCTACAGCAGCATCGACTTTAGTTGAGACGCCGAGAAATGGACATAGGCCCAAAAACTTGACCAAAACAAAGTTATTGACCAGTACGGTTGCTATAAAAAGAAGTAGGTAATCTGCCATATTAGAAGTCTGTCACTAATTGTCTTCGAATACAAATGAAGAGAACGAAAATACCCTCTAAATCCATGAATTTAATAAGGTTATTGTTTGCTTTTTGTTTTTTTAGAGAAGAATTTCCAATGAATCAATGAGCTGATAATCATCAAAAAGATCCAAGCCAAAACAATTGGGATTGCACCACGTGAAGCCCCAGCAATTCCTTGCTGGTCAATTTCAAAGACCATGATAATAGCGGCAGGCGACCACCAACTCTGGCCACTGATGGTAATTCCTGGAGTCAGTGCCATGGCAGCGATAAAGGTCAGTAGAGGAATGCGTATCCAAGGAGACCATTTTTTGGTTTTCCAACTGCTGACCAACAAAAATATCACCGCAACGATTAAATATAGAAACCAGCTCAGACCGTAGTAGGGAAATTCTTCCATAATCTTAGTTAGCCTCGGTTAGAGAGCCAGTTGCTTGCTTTGAATCAGCGATAATTGCATCGACATTATCTTGTTCGATCCGCTGCATCAAAGGTTTGAATTTATTGATGGTGTGATTTAACAATAAGGACTGATGAGTGTCCCAGTTGAGCGGCTCGACATTTAAGAACGATTCTACATTCTCAACTAAATTAGGAAGCACAGGTCTTAAATAGATGCTGAGCAGACGGAACATATTGAGGGCATTACTACAGATTGCATGAGTCTCAGCTTCACCGCCGTCCTGCTTGATGAGTTTCCATGGGTCTTTTTCAGCGATGTATTGATTGGCCTTGTCAGCTAGGAGCATGATGGCTTTGATGGCACGACCGTATTCGCGAGTTTCGTAGTAATCAGCAATGTTAATGGCTTCATCTTGAAATTCTTTGATAAGTTCGGGCTCTGAGCACTCAGCGGTAAGCGTCGCGTCAAACTTCTTAAAGATGAAGCCTGCTGTTCGACTAGCAATATTGATGTACTTGCCGACGAGATCACTGTTTACCCGTTGTTGGAAATCATCCATGCTTAAGTCGAAGTCTTCAACACGGCTGTTGAGCTTGGCTGCAAAGTAATAACGCAAGTATTCAGGACTGAGGTGATCAAGATAAGTCCGCGCCATAATAAAGGTGCCTTTGGACTTAGACATCTTGGTGCCGTTTACCGTTAAGAATCCATGGGCCCAAACCGCGGTAGGTGTTCTGAATTTACTACCCTGTAAAGTGGCAGGCCAAAATAGGCTGTGGAAATAGACGATGTCTTTGCCAATGAAATGATAAAGCTCAGTGGTTGAGTCAGCATTCCAATATTCATCAAAATCGAGATCATCGCGCTTGTTACAGAGTGCTTTAAAACTACCCATGTAACCGATGGGAGCGTCGAGCCACACATAGAGGTACTTGCCAGGTTGCCCCGGAATCTCAAAACCAAAGTAGGGCGCATCTCTTGAGATGTCCCATTCTCTGAGACCATCGGTGAACCATTCATCAAGCTTATTGGCGATCTGCTCTTGCACATGGCCGGCACGAGTCCATTTCTGTAACATCTCTTCGAAGTCTTGTAGCTTGAAGAAAAAGTGCTCAGAATCTTTGAGTATTGGAGTTGCACCAGAGACGACAGATTTAGGATCAATCAAGTCTGTCGGATTGTAAGTTGCACCACAGTTATCGCAATTATCGCCATATTGATCAGCAGCATTACATCGAGGACAGATTCCTTTAACAAATCGGTCAGGAAGGAACATTTCTTTCTCAGGATCAAAAAGCTGACTGATGGTCCGCCGATTAATATGTCCAGCTTCATTAAGACGATTGTAAATAAGCTCAGTCATCTCACGATTTTCATCGCTGTGGGTCGAATGAAATTGATCGAAGTTAATAAGGAAATCAGCATAATCAGCTTCATGCTCTTCTTTAGAAGCAGCAATTAACTCCTCAGGAGTAATTCCCAACTCTTCAGCCTTAAGCATGATGGGAGTGCCGTGGGTATCATCGGCACAAACATAAATGCAGTCATGACCACGGGACTGTTGAAACCGAACCCAAATATCAGTTTGGATTGCCTCCACCAAATGCCCAAGATGAAGAGGACCATTGGCATAAGGAAGCGCCATGGTAACGAGGATTTTACGCTGGTTCTGATCGGTCATATTTCTCAACTAATTAGTCTAAATTTAATATCGGGCACTATCTTAACTGAAGCACAGTGATTATTACTCTATTTTACAGGTCTCTGGAGGCATGGATGCCGGAAGCGAAGCGTCACATGGATGTGCTCGAGCGTCCTGTAAAATAGAGTAATAATCACTTTGATTCTAGAACGATGACCTAAATGTTACATGTTAATTTCAATCGGCAACTATAGCGTAATTACTACATTCTTGACAGATGCATATCCCATATAAGAGCAAATAAAGCTTGTTATTTACTCGAACTTTCAATTATAGTGATTTTATATATTAGAAAGTCCTAATAAAGACCTTTGTATTGCAAGGGTTAATGAATATGCGAACCCCAATTGAAATCCAAATATTTGGACTCATATTGGTAAGTCAGATGAGATGTTACTAGACTAGGTAACTCCATCAAATAGTTTTTTTTGGAGGGTATGATGAGTGTAAGTGAAGATGACGTAAAAAGAATTGTAGGAACGTTTTCAGATGAGATTTTATATCAAGATCTCGTTAGTAGTCGTTCTGTTAATGAAATCAAAGTTAGCGGTTCAACAGTAACTGTTGATATCAAGCTAGGATTTCCTTGTGCCTCAGTAGCCGATGAGCTAGCAGCAAAACTGGAAGATCATCTTAATGCTGATGGCTCAATCAGTGATGCAAGAGTCACTGTCGGTTGGAAAATTTCCGCCCATAAAGTACAGTCAGATGTAGAGCCCGTTGTAGGAATCAAAAATATTATAGCGGTTGCATCAGGTAAGGGTGGCGTTGGTAAATCAACTACATCAGTTAACCTAGCATTGGCTCTTCAAGCCGAAGGCGCAAAGGTTGGTATTTTAGATGCTGACATATACGGACCAAGCCAGCCGATGATGCTAGGTGTAACCGGTGAGCAGCCTGATACCGAAGACAATAAAACATTCATTCCAGTACCAGCACATGGTCTTAAGAGTATGTCCATTGGTTATTTGGTACCAGAAGACAATGCAATGATTTGGCGTGGACCCATGGTCAGTAACGCACTTCAGCAACTTCTAAATGACACCAAGTGGGGCGAGTTAGATTATTTGATCATCGATTTGCCACCAGGCACCGGTGATATTCAACTCACATTAGCACAACGAGTTCCTGTTACAGCGGCATTGATTGTAACAACACCTCAAGACATTGCGCTACTTGACGCACGTAAAGCAATTGATATGTTTGAGAAAGTAAAAATTCCATCTTTGGGTATTGTTGAGAACATGGCGACGCACATTTGTTCTGAATGTGGTCATGAGGAAGATATCTTTGGTAGCGGTGGCGGTGGCTTCTTGGCGGGTCAGTACGATATTGATTTGCTTGGAACATTACCCCTTGATTTGAAC
>JAUUZN010000078.1 GCA_030589945.1 Gammaproteobacteria bacterium
GTAACAGTCATCATCTGAAGTTAGTAAGCAAAACCACGCTCGATCATCATAGGCTCGTTTTGGGGCTAATAGTTCAACTCTACTAAGCAGCCTATCAGCAACCTCAATATCATTAAAGTTAAGATGTTGGAACGTTGCATCAAATAAAGCTCTAATCGAGTTAGGGTTATCCTTTAATGATTGAGCAACGACTATTTGTGCTTCTTTTTGCAAGCCCACAAGAACTAAAATATTTCTGTAGCGCGAAGAGAGTAAAACATCGTCGGGCTTTTCATCAACTAACTTTCTAATACTGGCTAATGCTGAATCGGTTAATCCCACCCTTAGTTTTCTATAGGCGAGGGATAACTGTAATTCTGTATCGAGAGGATTAATTAAGGCGGCTCTTTCGGTGAGTTTCACTGCAGCCCGATCATTATTTTCATTCAGCCTTAAAAAACCTAATGCCGCAAGAACATCTGCATTATTGGGTTCTAATTCAAAGGCTTCTAGTATGGATTCTTTTGCTTTTTCAGGTTGATTGATTTCAATAGAATCAGCGTAAACCAGATGTGCATTGGCTAAATTTGGACCTACTTTTAATGCATTCTCCGCGGCCTCTTTCATTAATGACTGTGCTAATTCCCATGTTGAGTTACCACGAAGGGCCGTACCATAATAAGCTTTTGCTAATGCCACCCAAGCTTGAGCATAGTTTGGGTCTAACTCTGTCGCCAGTTGTAATTTTACAACCGCTTCATTAATACCCTGCTCAGTCCCTTTGTCAGCAGCACTAATTCCTTGTAAGTAGGACTCATAGGCTTGAATGTTTTTAGTGCCCCCTCTTTCAAGAGAAGCTCCTAAGACTAGCTTTGTTTTAAGTGGTAGTGCTTCGGCAACGCCTGTGGCGATTTCGTCCTGTACTCTGAAAATATCATCAAGAGTATCATCGAATACTTTCGACCAGATATGTGAACCGTCTTTCCCCTTTATTAACTGAACCGTAATTCGAACGCGATCACCTTGACGTTGAACGCTGCCTTCTAGAAGCATTGCGACACCGAGTGTTTTGGCTATTTCGCGCATGTCATCATTCTTGCCCTTAAACTTAAATGAGCTGGTTCTCGCAGCAACGGTTAATTCAGGAATTTGAGCAAGCATATGTAAGATGGTGTCGGCTAATCCATCTGAAAAATATTCCTGTTGTTTGTCTGAGCTTAGATTTAGAAAGGGTAGGACGGCTATTGAAGATTCAGCGATTGAGTCTTGGTTTGTTGTTAGTTGTTGAGTTTTTGCTGCTGATTCATTCGACGTGATATTTGCTGCTGTTTCAGTTTGAAAACGACTTTCATAAACAAAGTATCCTAGGGCGATGATTAGGAGCCCAATGATCATGAAATCAAGTTTACGACTGACGGGAGCAGTTTTGGCATCTTCATCGGTTAATTTAGAATCACGTTTGATGCTATTGGGCGTCAAGTCAAAGGCCCAAGCAAAGAAAATAGCGAATGGAAACCCTAACATACCAAGGACGACGAGTAGCGTAATTGTCCAGTCAGGAAGAGATAGGGCAGGGACAATGACATCGGCAATTTGGATGACCACCCACGCAAGTAGTAGGTAGCCAATACCAACTTTGAACACGTTGCGTCTTTTGAGTTCTTCAAAGATTGAATGAGCCAATGAATTTCTCTTATTCTGTTTATTATTGATTGATGCGAGCTAATGTACTGTGAATAGCGAGATATATCAAATTACACCCGGATAATGATTGAGACTTAAGGCGACGATGACTTTGCCTGCAATTAATCTCAGCGAAGCAACAACAAGGGTCTCCTTGTGGCGGCAAGCATTTTTGCAGTAAAGCTTCCTAATAGAAAATCTCGAAAGCGATTGTGACTAAATGCTCCCATAATGGTTAACTCAATTTGATGAGCTCTTTGATATTGAACCAAGGCTTCTTCAATATTTCCATCGAGTTGTGCAGTAGTCACTGGATTCCCTGCCTTTCGTAGTGTTTCAGCAGCAGTTTCAAGTAGGGAATCTGGACTGTTTCCCACATGCACAATATGGCATGGCGTCATTTTAAACAATTCGCAGGTTGCAACCATCTCGAGTGCTTTTTTACAGGATTCGCTACCATCATAGGCGAGCATAATGGTTTTGGGTTCACAGAAGTCTCGATTCACCACTAGGATTGGTTTATGAAGTGAGCGGATCACCGTCTCAAGCTGAGTACCAATACCTGAATCAGCCTCCTCGTGTTCTTCACCCCGGATGCCCACCACTAAAATATCAATTTGCTGCTCAAGCTCAACCAGTGATTCTGACAAAGTACCATGACGCTGTCTGACTTTAATCTTATCCTTGTCCACGCCAGACTGTTCAACCCGCTCTCTTGCAGCGTTTAACATCAGCTCGCCTTGTTTGATTAATAATTGGCTGTGCTTTTGTTCGATTTCTGCCAAGTCGTTCAATAATTCCTCTGAACTACCAAGCCCAATAGCACCGGAATAATCGGATGCCGTGGCGTTGTCTTTATGCTCAATGGTGTGTAGTAATTTAAGTGGTGCGCCTGTAGTTTTTGCTATCCAACTTGAGTAATCACAGACAGCCTCAGTGACTGAAGAGCCATCGATACAGCACAACACAAATTCATTAATGATAGCCATTAGTGGCCTCCTAATACGCGTTCAAGTTGCTCGGGTTTATCGTGGACACCGAATCGATCGATGATGGTTTCGCTGGCGCGATTAAGGCCGATGATATCAACTTTAGCACCTTCGCGTCGGAATTTAATAACGGCCATGTCCAAGGAGTAAACCGCGGTAATATCCCAAAAATGAGCAAGACTTAAATCAATGACCACATGGGGAACAGCTTCTTTAAAATTAAATTGAGCGAGAAATTTATCCGCTGAATTGAAAAATATCTGGCCATGAAAACGATAGCTACGAATATTATTCTCTTCATCAAGCTCCGACTCACAATACATAAAGTGACTGATTTTATTCGCAAAAAATAATGAGCCGAGAAGCACTCCAACGAAGACACCATAGGCGAGGTTGTGACTGAGTACTACTACAACAACCGTTGAGAGCATTACGATGTTTGTAGATGTTGGGTATTTCTTTAAGTTTCTTATGGAGCGCCAATCAAAGGTGCCAATTGAAACCATAATCATCACTGCAACCAATGCAGCCATAGGAATTTGAGCAACCCAGTCATTCAGAAAGACCACCATGAACAATAGCACCATGCCTGCGACGAGGGTTGAAAGGCGTCCACGACCACCGGACTTTATATTAATAACCGATTGTCCAATCATTGCACAACCAGCCATGCCACCCATTAATCCGGCTCCAATATTGGCAAAACCTTGAGCTTTACATTCGCGATTTTTGTCACTGGGAGAGTCTGTTAAATCATCAATAATAGTTGCTGTCATCAAAGACTCAAGCAAGCCAACCGTTGCCAGTGCCATTGAGTAAGGGAATACAATGGTCAGGGTTTCAAAGGTCAATGGAACGTCTGGCCATAGAAAAATGGGAAGTGTGTCTGGCAGCTGCCCCATATCACCGACGGTTCGGATGTCTAGACCCAAATACAGGGTGAGCGCTGTTAAACTTAGAATGCAGACTAGCGGAGAAGGTAGGATTTTGCCGATCACAGGAACATAGGGAAATAGATATATAATTCCAAGGCCCGAAGCTGTAAGTGCATAGACGTGCCATGTGACATTGGTGAGCTCCGGTAACTGCGCCATAAAGATTAAGATTGCCAAGGCATTCACAAAACCGGTGACCACAGACCGAGAGATAAAACTCATTAAACTGCCGAGTTTTAAATAGCCCATAATAATTTGTAATACACCCGTTAATAGTGTTGCCACAAGCAGGTATTGTAGGCCGTGATCTCTGACTAGGGTCACCATTAATAATGCCATTGCGCCGGTCGCGGCTGAGATCATTCCAGCTCGACCACCGAGAAAAGCGGTTATGACGGCTATGCAGAAAGAGGCATAAAGACCCACCTTGGGATCGACCCCAGCAATGATTGAAAATGCGATGGCCTCTGGAATTAGTGCAAGAGCAACCACAAGGCCGGCAAGAATATCGCCACGGATATTGCCAACCCAGTCGTTCTTTGTTGAATGTAATAACATGATAGTCTCATTAATTAATCGGCTACTATGGGTAGCAGCGCGGCGCTATTATATCAATGAGATTGATTAATGGGGTGAGTTAATTTACTTTTTATTTAGAAAAGTTAATTTTCTATTATCAGGCTTTTCTCGAGTTATTCTGAGACAGCTTCAAATAAATGACTCTGCTGTTCGATGTTTTGGATAATGTGATTACGAAAGGCTAACACTCGCGCATTATGTTTTTGCTCAGGATGGATTAACACCCACAGTCCTAAATCGAATTTAGGATCAGGTTCACAATATCGCTCAAGCAGCGGATCAGCGTCTCCCAAGAAGCAAGGAAGAAAAGAAACTCCGAGTCCTTCTCTGAGTGCAGCTACAGTGATCAGAGCATCGTCACAGTTAAATTGATGGGTCGATGAGTCGCAAGATTGACTCGTCCATGTTCGATGAAAATCACAACATTCGGCACCAATCCAGTCAAGCTCAGAACCTTCTTCGTGATTATTAATGTATTCCGTACTGCCATAAATGGTGGATTTTACCGTCACCACACGCTTGCCAATTAAAGTCTCTCCAGGTGCGTTGGTTGAACGTATTGCTAGATCAGCCTCACGTTGTGCCAAACTCGCTGTGGTATTTGAGGCGACAATGTGTAAATCAATCTCAGGGTAGGCTTTGCAAAAGCTATTAAACATTGGCATTAAGATTGTGGATGACATGATGCTAATGGTAGTGACACGCAGAGGGCCAATGAGATGAGTATCTTGACCTAATAATGTACCGTCGACACCAATGACCTCGCTTTCCATGCGAGCTGCTGCACGCTCAATTTTAGCGCCTGCTTCGGTGAGTTGATACACGCCATTCTTACGGACTAATAGACTGACACCCAATTGCTTTTCTAATGCTCTGATGCGCCTTGAAACCGTTGAATGCTGAACATTGAGGTGTTTTGCTGCACGACTCATTGTTCCATATCTGGCTAGTGACAAGAAAAGCTTAAGATCATCCCAGTTCATCATTATTGTTTCCTCTGTGCATATATGCACATTTAATGTCCATATTTAAACAATAGTTGCATAAATAATCAATGTATACTTTGTGGGACCTTAAAAAGAATAAAAACTAATCAACTTTAAGTGATAAAAGGGGAAAATTATGAGAGTTCTGTATTTTTTATATGGAGTTACCTGCTATTTAATATTTTTTGCAACATTTCTTTATTCAATTGGATTTGTCGGAAACTTTATTGTTCCAAAAACCATGGATTCTGGAACCAGTGGTCCGCTATTAGAAGCACTGATCATCAATGCTTTATTGCTGAGCGTCTTTGCAATTCAACACAGTGTGATGGCACGAAAGGGCTTTAAAGAAGCCTGGATTAAAATCATACCTCCCTCCTTAGAACGAAATACCTATGTCCTTTTGGCGAGTTTGGCATTGTGTCTCATATATTGGCAGTGGCGTCCTATGGGCGATGTGATTTGGGATGTATCCGGTACTACTTTAGGCTCAGTATTAATTGGTGTTTCATTATTTGGCTGGTTTTTTGTGTTGATCAGTACATTTTTACTCGACCATTTTGAGCTACTCGGATTAAAACACGCTTACTATAATTTGAAAGGCGAGGACTTACCTCCACACGATTTCAAAACACCGGGTTTTTACAAGTTTGTGCGCCATCCAATATACTTGGGCTTCACCATTGCATTTTGGGCCACACCTGTCATGACAACCGCTCACCTGCTTTTTGCCATTGGCACACTGGGTTATACATTGGTTGGTATACTCCTCGAAGAGAGAGATTTAATTTCATTATTTGGGGATGAGTACCGGGCTTATAAATCGAAAGTTTCAATGTTGCTACCTTTGAAATTTGGAAAGAGATGATCAATGAGTTCTGATACCAATACTCAGGAAGGAGGCTGCACCTGTGGCCATGTTCGATACAGGGTAGCGGCAGAGCCATTGGTTGTTCATTGTTGTCATTGTCGAATGTGTCAACGCCAATCAGGAACGGCCTTTGCCTTAAACGCTTTGTTTGAAGCAAATCATGTGGTACTTCTTCAAGGTGAGGTCGATGAGAAAATGGTCGACTCGCCCAGTGGTAGAGGCCAAACCATTGCCCGTTGTCCAAAATGTAGGGTGGCGGTGTGGAGTAATTACTACATGGGCGGCATCAAAGAAATGATCCGTTTTATTCGTGTAGGCACTCTTGATAACCCAGACACGCTGCCACCTGATGTTCATATCTTTACCGAATCGAAGCAACCCTGGGTCGTTCTACCAAAGGATGATCAAGCAGTTGAGGTATTTTATGATTTCGAGCAAGTATGGAGCCATAAAAATAACCAACGAAGAAAAGAGCTGCTAGATATAGCGACCAACAAAACATAGGTGTCAGGCACTGGTGCCCGGCACTGGTGTCAGGTACTGGTGCCCGGCACTAGTGTCAGGTACTGGTGTCATAGTATTTGTTTCCTATGTTATCATTCACGCCATCAATTATGACTGACTAAGAACTTGCTGATGGCCAATAACGATTTTTCATCCTTAAAATTAAACCCCCTACTAATCAATAATCTTTCGACTCTAGATTATCATCTGATGACTGAAATTCAGGCTAAGAGTCTGCCTGCTATTATTGATGGCTTTGATGTCATTGCTCAGGCAAAAACGGGCTCTGGTAAAACGGCAGCGTTTGCCTTAGGTTTGCTTAATAAGTTGGATGTTAAACGATTCAGAATTCAATCATTAGTGCTTTGTCCAACGCGAGAATTAGCCGCTCAGGTTGCTGAAGAGATAAGAAAGCTCGCTCGTGCCATTCATAATATAAAGGTATTGACGCTCTGTGGCGGCACTCCAATGGGACCCCAAATTGGCTCTTTAGAGCATGGCGCTCATATTATCGTTGGCACACCAGGTCGAATTGTTGATCATCTTGAGCGAAAAAGGCTGAATCTAGAAAACGTCAATCTGTTGGTATTGGACGAAGCTGACAGAATGCTCGATATGGGCTTTCAAGACGCTCTTGAAACCATCATGAGTTATTGTCCCAAGCAACGACAAACCTTATTATTTAGTGCAACCTTTTCAGATCAAATAAAAACAGTTGCCAATAAATTTACCAACAAAGCGATGATGATTAAGGCCGAGTCAAAGCATGATAATAAAATCATCAAGCAACATTTTTATAAGCTTGAGGATCATAAACAACGAACGAAGGCGGTCAAAACGATATTGACCTATTTTAACCCTGAATCTGCGGTCATATTCTGTACCACTAGAATAGATACCTCGACTCTTGCAGAGGAACTCAATGAACAGGGTTTCAGTAGCCAAGCCCTTCATGGTGATTTGGAACAGCGAGAGCGCGAAATAACCTTGCTGAAATTTGCAAACGGTAGCATTAAGATTCTTGTGGCCACCGATGTCGCTGCTCGTGGTCTCGATATTGATTCATTGGATATGGTGATAAATCATCAGCTCGCAAATGATCCAGAGATTCATATCCATCGCATTGGTAGAACGGGTCGAGCGGGTGGAAAGGGTGTTGCCTGTACGTTGGTCGCCGAAAAAGAGCGTCACAAATTAGCCAATATTGAAAACATATTACAATTGAAAGTTGAGCTTGAAGATTTACCCATCCTTAAAAAGGGTGAGCACATTAATAACAGAGCCGAGATGGTCACGCTGCAAATTGACGGTGGCAAGAAACAAAAAATTAGACCCGGTGATATTCTTGGTGCTCTCACTGGAGGGGATGGCATTAGTGGTAAGGAGGTTGGAAAAATTAATGTTTTTGCCAATCGCTCCTTTGTAGCAATTCAACGAGATCAAGCCAATACAGCATTGAAAAAATTGAGTCAGGGTAAACTGAAAGGTAGGAATGTCAGGGCCCGGCGTATTAGTTAATAAGCAGTTAATGATCGCTAAATTATAGGGAAGCGTACGAATGGACAAATTTGAATGGTCATCACAATACAATGTTGGGGTGGAAGAAATAGATAGTGATCATAGAAAGTTACTTTCTATATTAAATATGTCGATTGAATCTGTAAATCATCCTAATACCGCAGAAATTGAGCTTACGGATATCGTTAAAAAAATTACCGCCTATACACAAAAACATTTTCAGCGTGAAGAAACTCTTATGGAAGTTTGCGAGTATCCCCATATAATAAATCATAAAGCAGCTCATGCGAGATTAACTGATCATGTGGTTAAACTGACTGAAGATATTGATAAGGGCAAGTTAACAGCAGAAGAGTTGGCACAATTTTTAATCAGCTGGTTAATTGAGCATATTTCAGAGGTTGATTACTATCTTGCCGCACATTGTGTAGGAAAAGAAAAGCTTATTACAGAGTCCCTTAAGCATATTCCCATGGACGATATTTAACTGTAAAAAAAGGATATTATAATGAACAAGACAATACATATAATCATCATCAGCACATTATTATTAACGATGCCTACCTTGGCACAATCTTCGAAGACTAAATCAGATGGCTCTACATCATTAGCAGATATGTCTGTTATTAAAAACACGCTAAAAGCAGAAGCGATTGCAATCGTTAAAAAATTTGGTGGTAGCCTTAAGCCAAAGTTAAAAGGAGCCATGAAAAAGGGTGGGCCGATTGAAGCCATTAAAGTTTGTTCAGTTGAGGCGCCATCCATTGCAGAAAAGTTGAGTGAAGAGTCGGGTTGGAATGTTAAACGTGTCAGTTTGAAGGCACGGCATAAGGAATTATCAACACCAGATGCTTGGGAAGAGCAGGTACTAAAAGAATTTGATAAGCGCCAAACCGCAGGTGAGTCTGCTGAAAAAATGGCATTTGCTGAAATCGTTGATGGTAAATTTCGATTTATGAAAGCACAGGGTGTTGCACCACTTTGTTTGGCTTGTCACGGAGAATCAATTGATAAGGCCGTACAGGATGAGCTCAAACTACATTATCCTCACGATATGGCAAAGGGTTATAAGCTCGGTCAAATTAGGGGTGCATTTAGTTTAAGTAAAGATCTTTAAAATCATTAATGATTTATCATAGATACGGTTTATTTGAGTCAACAATTTGCTGGGGTTCGCTATTTTCAGGAGTTAAAAATGTCTAAACTTTCAATCACACTGTCCATTACTATTCTTATCACACTGTTAAATCTAGGGGTGAATGCCAAGGAACAAAAGCCTGAATACAAAAGAGCGAACCTACCGATAAGACCTGCTCACACCTACAGTATTGTTGCCCATGATCCTAAAACAGGAGAATTTGGTGCAGCCGTGCAATCACATTGGTTCTCGGTTGGTGCAGATGTAATCTGGGCAGAGCCAGGAGTGGGCGCAGTGGCAACGCAAAGTTTTATTGAAGTGAGTTATGGTCCAAACGGGCTTGCGATGATGCGTGAAGGACATTCAGCAAAAGAGATCATTAAAGTGCTGACATCAAAAGATGAATTTGAAAACGTTCGACAGTTAGGCATGGTGGACAGCCGTGGTGGCGTTGCAAATCATACAGGTAGTAAAGCGATTATCGCCCATTGCGATCAGCTAGGAATCAATTACAGCGTGCAGGCAAACCTCATGGAAAATGATACAGTCTGTGCAGCAATGGCAAAAGCATTTGAAGGTACAAAAACAGATCTCGCTGGAAAAATGATGGCAGCACTTGAAGCCGCTCAGGCAGAAGGTGGTGATGTAAGAGGCAAGCAATCGGCAGCGCTGTTGGTTGTCAGTGGCGACAAAAATACACCGGTATGGAAAGGTCGTGAATTTGATTTACGGGTAGAGGATCATAAGAATCCAATTATAGAAATTAAACGACTACTGCATGTGGCTCGTGGCTATAAGAAGATGACCGATGGTGATAACTTTATGACCGAAGGCAAGGTAGAAGAAGCATTGGCTGCCTATAGTGAAGCTGAAGCGATGATGCCCGATAGTCACGAAGCAATTTTCTGGCACGCAGCAACGCTTGCGGCAATAGATCGGGTTGATGAAAGTTTGCCGCTGTTTAAAAAAGCCTTTGCGATGCATCCGCTTTGGAGAAAACTGATTCCACGTTTACCCAACTCAGGTTTGCTGCCTGATGATCAAAAATTGATTGATAAAATATTATCGGTTGAGTGATTTTTTAGAACACAAATTATTTGAACAAAATTATTAATTAAACCCAACACTAACTTTATTTAAAGGACAGACAATTGCGCATACTAATTACTACATTAATATTACTTGTGACTTTCAATCTTACAGCGCAGGACAGTAACCCTGTACCACGATATCTTAAAGGTATCGACTATCAGGTTTTAGAGAAACCAGTTAAAACCCTCAACCGTAAAAAGATTGAAGTGACCGAAGCCTTTGCCTATGGATGCGGACATTGTTATAGGGCCGAGCCACTGATAAAAAAATGGAAATCGAAACTTGCGGACGATGTTGCATTTGTAAAGTTGCCGGTAGTGTATCAGAAAAAAATGGAGTATTTCGCGCGCATAATGTACACCGGCCAAGCACTGAAAATATCTGAAAAGGTGAACGCCGCCGTGTTCAATATGTTCCATATTCAAAAGAAAAGAATGAATAGTGAAGCTGCCGCTGCTAAGTTGTTCGCTTCATTAGGTGTCTCTGCAGAACAATTTAAGCAGACATTTCATTCCTTTGGCGTGGACACGCAAGTCCGTAGAGCCAGTGTAAGAACCCGGGCGATGAAAGTCCCTAGCACGCCATATTTAATTGTTGATGGAAAATATACTGTCAGTGTGACCAGAGAAACAGGATTTGTTGGAACCATGAAAGTTGTTGATTTTTTGGTGAATAAAATTCGAAATGAAAAATGATGGGATGACTAGCAATCAAGCTATCGAGAATTTGTTGGATCGCAACCTGCCGAGCTTTACCCTGGCAGAGGTCCAACAAATAGCCATAAAGCATTATGGACTTAAAGGTGAGTTTACTGCGCTTGTCAGCGAACGAGATCAAAGTTTTAGAGTTCAATGTGCAAATAATGAACAATTTATTTTTAAAATTTCAAACAGTTCAGACGACTATGGAACCATCGACTTCCAAACTCAAGCGTTACTCCACATAGAGAAACAAAACTCATCTTTGCCAGTACCACGCATCATCAAGAGTAATTCGGGTGATTCCTGTACCGTGGTAGAGGGTGAACGAAGCAATAAACACGTCGTTCGTTTGCTCAGTTATCTACCCGGCGTATTGATAGATGATGCTCCTGAGAGCAATACAAAATCAATGCGAAAAAATGTTGGTAGTACCATAGCTACTCTCGATATTGCCCTGCGCGGATTTTTCCATCCTCATGCTCAATATGAACATCCTTGGGACACCATGAAGTTCATGAACTATCGGCCCCATACGCAGCACATTACGAATAAGAAAGCACAACAGCAAATCGAGTTTATTTTTGATTATGTCAATGACCATTTAATGCCATCTCTCACCGGCCTACGTCATCAGGTTGTTCATCAAGATGTTCATGGTGGTAATGCACTGTTAGATCCTAAAAACCTCGACACATTGTCGGGAATCATTGATTTTGGCGATATGTTATATGCTCCACTAATCATGGAGTTGGTCGTTGCTAGTGACATGTTCCTCCGGTCCGACGATCCCGTAGCAGAGATCAGCGATTTGATTGCCGGCTATGACGCAGTGATTGAATTAGAAGAACTGGAAATTGATCTTTTATACGATTTGATCTTAGTGCGCATCTCTCTGCTCATTACAATTTGCGCTTGGCGTGCTGCAATGAGGCCTGATGAAGCTCCCTATGTGGAAAATATGCATGAGTATTATCAGGCTTTAGATGAACTCTCAACGATGGGTCGAGAAAATGTGACCTCTCGTTTTCGCGAAGCTTGTCGATTTCCCGCATACAGCCCAGCCATTGGGAGTAGGCAGGATATTAATTTACAAACTGAGGAAACTCTGAGAAATAAACGTCGTCACTATTTAGGTGAAAAAATATGGCATTTCTATAAACAGCCGCTTCACTTTGAAAGGGCAAAGGGTCCATGGTTGTATGGAGTTGATGGTAAGCGTTATTTAGATTTGTATAATAACGTGCCGCAAGTAGGCCATTGCAATCCGCATGTGACTAGAGCCATTAGCCGCCAAGCAAAAACATTAAATACCAGTACGCGTTACCTGTACCAAATTATTTTAGATTACAGTGAACGTTTAACAAATTTATTACCGAAGCATCTTCAAGCCTGTATTTTTTTCAACTCAGGCAGTGAAGCCAATGATATTGCATTGCAGATGGCACGACTGATCAGTGGTCATCAGGGGGCGATTATTGTCGAGGATGCCTACCACGGTATTACCGAAACAATAATGGATTTGTCCCCTGAGGGTAACTTGAATATCCCCGATTATGTGGCAACATTGACAGCGCCCTGTAGTTATCGGGGAGTTCATGCAGATAAAGATAATAGTGCTGAGTTGTATGCCGCCGATGCTGATACAGCGATAAAAAAATTGCGGGACAATGGATCGAATACAGCCTGTTTCATGATTGACACCGCACTGTGTTCCAGTGGTGTACTTGATGTCCCAGAGGGTTATTTCAATTTAGTGGGAGAAAAAGTACGCTCAGCAGGTGGCTTGATAATTGCCGATGAAGTGCAATCTGGATTTGGCAGACTGGGTCAAATGTGGGGCCATCAGGCCCGTGGTTTGAAAGCAGATATTGTCACCATGGGAAAGCCTATAGGAAATGGACATCCCCTTGGTGCACTGGTCACCAGTAAAGCCATATTAGATAGGTTTATAGAAGAAACCGGCTTGTTCAGTACCTTTGGTGGCAATCCGGTGTCATGTGCAGCGGGAATGGCGGTATTGGATGTTATAGAAGATGAAAA
>JAUUZN010000083.1 GCA_030589945.1 Gammaproteobacteria bacterium
GCAAATGCCCAGCAGATGTTATAAAGTGCAATGCCGATAATATAGCCCAATGATGAATTGACATAAACCATAATGAGCATGGCGATTATTTGTATCGATACGCCAATGCTCAGTGGTTTTAGATGTCCCCACTTATCTTTAATCCAGATGACCAGTAAGGCTCCAAAGATTGCAATAGCCGTGGTCACTGAGAGAACTAATCCTGTTTCGTCAAAGCTCAATCCTGAATTGATACCGATCCGATCAGCATACGCCCAAATTGCTGCATTAGCAGCACCGTAAAGGCTCAGTGCAAAAATGGATAATAGCGCTGGTTTTTTGAGCATTAAGGCTAGTTCATACTCCTCAGTAGTGCTCTTTTTATGATGAGGTAAACGGTACTTTGATAAGATTGAAACAAACATCAGACTGATTACTTCAAGACTGATGAGAATAATAAACATGCCATTGAAACCGATATCGGGCAGTAGCAAGGGGAAGCAGAATAGACCAATCGCAGGCATTAAAAATTGGAATAACATCCAGATCCCAAAACCTTTGTCAGATTTAATTGTTCTAGCAATTGCTGCAGCAACGGCGGCTTGGACAGCACCTCCACCAAGACCTGAGATAAATCTAAGTAGGGCAAAAATTTCGATTGAATGAATAAACAGTGTCAGCACATCAATGGTGATCATAACAATCAAGCCATTGGTGGCCACTTTTGTTAACGACCAATGTTTGGCTTTCAGTGAGACCACCAAGGTCATCAGCGCGATACCGGCGATATTGATTGCCGATACCCATCCTGCGCTATCTTCGGCAAATCCTAAATAATCGATATAGGTGCCAACAAGGACAGGGAGCATAACCAGAGCTAACAAACCCACTGTGCCAATAAAACCAACCAGCGAAAGGCTTAGTGCACTATTGGCATCGAGTTTTTCAATATAGGTTTTTATCATAGCGTTATCATTATTTTCACAAGCGGGATATTGCCCTTATTGATTCAACAGGTCTAGTATTCCAAATAAAATGCCGATTGAATATTACCCTTTAGAGTGTACGCGAAATACTGAAATCTAGACTAACCCTTTAGGGGGTATTAACATCTTTCACTAAAACTGGAATAATCATATACTTTATAGGGACTTTATCTCAGGAGATTGAAATGTCTAACGAAGATTTAATGGGTAAAAATTCTGATACCTATGCCAACATATTTACCTTCATGGGTTACCCACTGAGTCGTGAACTCAATGATGATGTTGATGCAGTTGTCATGGGTGTACCCTATGATTTAGCCGTTTCTGCACGTCCTGGTACTCGTTATGGGCCTACTGGAATCCGTCAAGCCTCTTCACAATTACGTTGGGAGCATAAACGCTGGCCCTATACTTTTGAACTGGCTGAAAAACTGAAGGTGATTGATTACGGTGATATTAGTTTTGATTTAGGTAAGCACGATCAAATGGTCGATAATGTTATTAGTCATGCAACTAAAGTTCTCTCAGCAGGTAAAATGCTACTGACATTCGGTGGCGATCATTTTGTCACCTTACCTCTACTTAGAGCGGCACATAAACAGTATGGAAAGATGGCACTGTTGCATTTCGATGCCCATACCGACAATGAAACGGGATTCGAGGGCCACTACCATGGCTCAATGTTCCATCATGCGCCCATCGAAGGTCTCATTGATTCTGATAAAACAATTCAGGTCGGCATTCGCACGGAATATGAATACGACACTCATCCCTTTGAAGTACTCAATGGTTCATGGGCGAATGATCACAGTGTTGATGAAATTGTTGAACGTATTCGTCAGCGCGTAGGTGAACTTCCTATTTATCTTAGCTTAGACATTGATTGTCTTGATCCTGCTTATGCGCCTGGTACAGGAACACCTGTTGCTGGTGGACTCACTTCTGATAAAGTCTTGCAAATAATCCGCGGATTAAAAGGACTTAATATTGTTGCAATGGATGTGATGGAAGTTGCTCCAGCGTACGATCATGCAGACATTACATCACTCGCGGCTGCGACCATCTCCCTTGAAATGTTATACATGATCGCAGCGTCTAAATAGTGAGCTGTATGTTTTATTGAGCCTACTGAAAACCAACCACGCCTTTGACTTCTAGAAAATCTTCAAAGGCGAAATCACCCCATTCTCGACCATTACCCGATTGTTTGTAGCCTCCAAAAGGAGCATCGGGGTCATAGTTATTGCCATTTAAGAATATGGTTCCTGCTCGAATTCGTGCAGCAACGGAACGTGCTCGTTCGATGTTTCCAGACTGAATGTACCCTGCAAGTCCATAGGGTGTGTCATTGGCAATTTCAATGGCCTGCTCTTCATTTTCATAGGGGAGAATAGCTAACACGGGACCAAACACCTCCTCTTGAGCAATCATCATGTCATTGGTGACATTGGCAAAGACCGTGGGTCTGACATAGTAGCCACTTTCTAATCCTTCCGGTCTACCTGTTCCACCCGCAACAACCGTGCTGCCTTCATCAATGGCCTGTTGGATCATATTATGAACTTTCTTAAACTGAGCTCTGTTTGAGAGTGGACCTATATCAGTGGATTCGCTGAGAGGATCACCGACCTTGGTCGCTTCTGCAGTTACCTTCGCGATGTCAACAGCGCGTTGGTGTAATTCTACAGGAACCAACATTCGAGTTGGGGCATTGCAGGACTGTCCGGTATTACGAAAACATTCGGTGGCGCCATCGGCAACAGCCTTGTCAAAATCGGCGTCATCGAGAATGATATTGGCAGATTTTCCACCCAATTCCAAGGTCACTCGTTTGATGGTCTCAGCTGCGGCTTTAGATACCAATATTCCTGCTCGAGTCGAGCCAGTCAGAGATACCATTTCAATATCTTTATGAGAGGTTAGATCGGTACCCACCCCAGGACCATCACCCGGAACCATGTTGTAAACACCTTTAGGCACCTGAGCATCATCCATAATTTCGCTGAATATTTGTGCCGATAACGGGGCATACTCGCTTGGCTTTAAAACCATGGTGCAACCACAGGCTATGGCTGGAGCAACTTTACAGGCGATTTGATTCATCGGCCAATTCCACGGGGTAATAAACCCACAGACACCAATGGCTTCTTTGAATACTTGGGAATGCCCCAGAGAGGATTCAAAGCTGTAGGTTTCCAAAGCTTTGCGGCTTGTTTGAAAATGGGTTAAGCCGATCGGAGCCTGAGAACCCTTAGCCATTTCTGTAGGTGCACCCATTTCCATTAAAATGGCCTGAGCCATATCATCCATTCTTGCTAGGTATGATTGTATGATTCTATCAAGGACAGCCAATCGTTCATCTCTTGTAGACAATGACCAGCTTGTGAAGGCCTTTTTTGCAGCTTGAACTGCGAGTTCAACATCCTCTGTATTACCTAAAGTGAGCTGACCAATCACCTGCTCAGAGGCTGGATTAATGATGTCCACCGTTGTTGAACCAGAGGGTGTAACCCACTGTCCATTAATATATAATTTATTAAGCTGCTTCACTTTGTGATCTCCTATTCTGTCGACGCTTTTATAGTGCTATTTTAGTAATAATGACATTATTTTAATTGATCAAGAAGGTTTCTGGTATTACCCAATCGGGGAGTTGAGTACTTTTATTGTAATAGGCATTCAAACAACAAAGTGGTACTCTTTAATCAATCATTATTAGCTTGGATACAAATTTATTCATGTCATTTTTATCTGAATTTAGTCTAAAAGTTTCAACATTGATTAATCTCGTGGGCACTGATTCGTTTCCACAAAAATTAACCGATCTCTTTAGAGAATTGGTGCCGACTGACAATGTGATGATCATTGCGTATCCGAGCAGAAAGTTACCGGTTATAGAACATAATGATCTTCCACCCAATGATCGTATCTCAATAGTTGATCAATTTATTAATGGCGCTTTTTTACTCGACCCTTATTTTTTGGCAGCAACAAAAAAGAGTAAACGAGGATTTTTCTCACTAAATGAAATTGCTCCATCAGGGTTTGAAGAGGGCGAATACAATCGAATTTATTTTCAGCTTTCAGGATTATCTGATGAATGCGGCTATTTAATTTCACTCTCAGAAGACAGTCGTGCCTTTGTTAATATCTCTTTGGGTCAAATGGATATTAAGGAAAAATTTAGTGCAAAAGATTATCAAAACCTCACCGAAATAACACCACTAATAGATTCACTGGTAAAACTTCATTGGCAGTCAACGGAATCAGAACAAGAACAACACTTGGATATGCGTAGCCAGTTAGAGACAGCTCTTGAATGTTTTGGAACCAGTATCTTAACCGAACGTGAAAACCAAATGGTACAGATGATTCTGCATGGATATTCAAGTAAGGCTATTGCAGAGCACTTTGGAATTTCTGTAGAGACTGTAAAATTACATCGAAAAAATGCTTATCACAAACTCGACCTCGGTACTCAGGGTGAACTGTTTAACCTGTTTATCAACTCACTGATGAACATTAAAAATTATGGTGGTGGTGATCCACTTATTGCTTACAATTCTGTTTCAAGTAAAAGCGCTTCAAGTTAAATCTTTTAATTAGTTTCATCTATTTTTTCCTGTTCATCCATTTCAATTTTTCGATCAGAAACCGCATCCTTTAGCTTTTGTTCCATACCCTTTGCTTTATTGAGCGTTCTTAAATGTGGTTCGAGAATTACTGACTGTTTCTTTTTAGCTTCTGAAGTTTCTATTGATGACTCAGATTCAGCGTCCTTAGCGATCTCCGGTTCAGAACCACAGCCGGATAATAAAATGACGGTTATTGTTACAATCACCAGCTTCGTAATATTCATGATTTTAATCTCCTGTTAGTTTGGTATTTATATTGAATCAATTAAAACGATAATCTTTCATGGATTGCTTTCTAGATACTCAAGACCTCTGAGACTCAGACGCAAAACAACTTCTTCTATTGCATCCAGTGGTGTTGTTTTCTCGGGTTTGGCGGGATCATCCCCAAGGCCTGTTATTAAAATGACCATTCCGTCACCATTTTGAGGATCAAACCAGAGCTGTCCCTGTAGACCATACGCAGAACCCAGATGACCATAGAGTTTTTTAGACTGTTGAGTTAATCCCCAATCCTTAAGATCAACAATATGAGTCGATAGTCCATAGGTCGTCATCATATGGGCTGCTCTTAAATCTCCCAAATTGCTTTCTCCCCCCGTATTGCCATTTTGTAACCGATGGTCATATTGCCAAACTGGAGTCATCATCTGTTCTATAGCAGCTTCGCTAATGATCCGTGGTAGATGTGTAGGGCTCTTGTTAGCACTATTGCTAACTCTATTTTCTAGTAAACTTTGCATGATCATCGCTAGGTCTTTTGCCGATGCCCGAAGCCCGCCCTGTGGTGAAAACAAGGTGGGATTGCTTCCTATTTGGTAGGTCTTTAAAATTGAAATGTCTGGGGTGATAGTACGAGCCGAATGTGTGGCGCCATAAAAACAACCAAGGTGTTGACCATCAACCTGTGATTTCCAAGGTCCGTCAGTGTCCCAAATAGAACCACCTTGACCCCTTCGATAAAGAGTTGCTAGTGATGCAAACTCATTCTTAAATAAGTCGCAAACATTGAAACTAATATCCAAATTAAGTGAATTAAACAGTTTCTCTTTAACAAATACGTCCATTCTTAAACCGGATACGTTTTCAATTATTCCAGCAATAATTCCAAAATTAAGATTTGAGTAAGTAAAATAATCACCGGGTCCCTGATTTGCACCAGAAGCAAAATGAGCACCATTATTATAATGTTTGCTGGGTTGGAAAAAATCCCGATAGTGTTCACCAAGGGGTAAAAAATAATGTCCCGCGTCTCGAATTGATGACGTATGAGACAGCAGTTGTCTTGCGGTAATTTTACGATCTGGAAAGTTATCATTGTTCAGTGTGAAGCCGATGTATTTTGAAACATCTTCATCTAAATCAACGAGTCCCTCATCTACTAAAGACATAAAGGCTAGAGCGAGTACAAATTTTGAAATGGATGCAATACGAACCTTATGTGTAACAGTCAGTGGTATTTTTATATTATTTGAATCAATACGGGCGAACCCTTCAGAGTGTTCAAATGCAATGACACCCTTTTTAATAAGAACAATTTGTAAACCAGAGATTTCGGTTGGAGATTTACCTTTAGTATTAACGAGGTCATACATTTCTTGCTTTAAATCAAAAGAAGGGGTTAAATTTGATGGCTCTATGGTCTGCTCGGGATTACCAGCGCATGAAACTAGTCCAAAGATTGTAAAAATGTAGAATAATTTAGTCAACATTTTATGATCTTCGCCAGTAGTTTACTGTTTCTTTTGGAGTGTTGTGTCATTTGATCCCATCAGTCTTGAGTACCAATTTTCCCACGCAACGTTTTTAGTTTACCTCGTTGATTTTTATTGTCCAATCGTTTCTTCTTTGAGTTCTTCGATGGCTTTGTGGTAACTCTTTTTTTCTTTTCGATGGTTACAGCCTGAATAATCTCTTTTAAGCGTGAAATTGCATCGTCACGATTTTTCTCTTGAGTTCGATATTTTTGGGCTTTCAGGACTAATATACCATCCTTGTTGATTCGCTTATCACTGAGCATTAAAAGTCTTTCTTTGTAGAGGATGGGTATCGATGATGCATTAATATCAAATCGCAGATGGATGGCTGAGGATACTTTATTTACATTTTGTCCTCCAGAACCCTGTGCCCTGATTGCGGAGAGTTCCACTTCTTCGTCATTGATAGAAAGGAGTTCTGATATTTTCATAGATAAAGTACCTATTACTAGGGCTGTGGATGTTTCTAGACAAAATAAAATATACTGTTTATTCTGTCTAGAAGCTATCTCTAAATATTGATTATAAAAATATTAATGGAAGAAAATATTATTAAGAGCTCGCTTAATTCTATCACCTTGTAATCCCCCCTTTTTCCTAATCGCTTCAGGACCATGACGAGTACCGCTAATCCAATTGCTCCAAGGTCTAGGGGAGAGCCAACTATTGCAATATCAACGTCTTTGATCTCAGATTTATGAGGTGCTTGGAAAAAGCCTGACAGTGGAAAGAAGCCAGCGTTATCAAATCGCATAACAGCTGCAGCGGTTCTAGCAGAGAAGTAAGACCGAACGATTATTGCGGAAAATGTGTAAAAAATTGATAATTATCTCTAATACCAGTACATTGGAATTAGAAGGAAATACTTTAAACCACTTAGGAAGAGTCATTGTCAGATTCATTTTTCAAAGAGCTCAGAAGACGTAATGTATTTAAGGTAGGAATAGCTTATCTTGTACTGGCTTGGCTTGTAATACAAATTACTCAGGCAGCAATTCCTGCCTTACATCTGCCGGACTGGATCAATTCGGCAGTATTCTTTTTTGGACTCATTGGTTTCCCATTTGCCATCTTCTTCGCATGGGCATTTGAGATTACGCCTGAAGGCATTAAAAAGGAATCTGAGATTAAACCTGAAGAGTCGGTTACTGCCCACACAGGGCGAAAACTAGACTTTATAATTATTGGCTTATTAGCTGTAGGTATGGTTTATTTTATCTATGAGAGCCGCTTCGAAGACAGTACTGATCAATCGAATGTTACGACCGACAATAACATCAACAGTAACTCTGAACCTGTTTATGAACCCTCTGAAAGTGTAACTATTCCAGACGGCTCTTCAATTGCAGTACTACCCTTTGTCAACATGTCATCTGACAAAGAGCAAGAGTATTTTTCAGATGGTATCTCTGAGGAAATACTCAATGTTCTAGCGAAAATTCCTCATTTAAAGGTTACTTCTCGCTCTTCATCATTTTATTTTAAAGATTCTAAAATAAATTTATCTGAGGTTGCGAACAAGCTCGGTGTGAAGAATATTTTAGAAGGCAGTGTCAGGAAGTTTGGTAATCGCATACGTATAACCGCTCAGTTGATTGAAGCTGAAAGCGATTCACATCTTTGGTCTGAAACTTATGATAGAGAACTAGTGGATTTATTTGTCATACAGGATGAGATCTCTGCAGCGATTGTTGATGCATTAAAGTCAAAGTTAGGGCTTGAAGTTGCCGCTGTGAACCGTGACCTGAGTACGGTTAATCTTGATGCACACAATGCGTATTTACAGGGTCGCTATTATTTGGAGAAACGTACCGAAGTTAATCTTAAAAAGGCACTACAATTTTTCGATAATGCGATTAATATATCGTCAGATTATGCTCCTGCCTGGATGGGTAAATCTTTGGTGAGCCTTTTCTTAAGTGAAAATCAATATGGAACTATACCCATTGAAATTGCTTCTCATAATGCCCTTGAAGCCATTGAAAAAGCATTAATTTTAGATCCACAGTTACCTGAATCTCATGCGATAAGAGGTTTGATTTTTGCTGTTAATGGAGAAAGACTAAATGCAATTCCTTTTTATCAAAAGGCAATTAAAATAAATCCTAATTATGCTGAAGCCTATATATGGTACTCGTTCACTCAGCGCAGTAATCTAAGGAAGAAGTTAGAGTTAAGAGCACAGGCTGTAAAGTTAAACCCTATGTCACTTTTGGCAAATGAGAATTATAGTGAAAGCCTGTCAGATTTTGCTCTTTTTGAAGAGGCTGAGGATGTACTCGATCATATGGAGAGCATTGATAAGGATAGTTTTTTGACTCACTATAGTATTGGTAATATTAGAATGCGACAAAATCATCATGGAAAAGCAGCCTATTATGCTTACAAAGATGTATCCACTAATCCAGCGATGAGACACAAACTTGACTATGCAAACCTGTTAGCAAATATTGGTCTGCCTGAGGAGACTGCCTCAGTATTTGATGGTACTGAATTAGAAGTTATAAAGTATTTTTATCAAAATAATCAAGAGCTCTATATTAGTCAAGCACGGACACATTATCCTCGTTCTGTGGATGATAAGCTTGGTGCATTATGGCGTGCCAGAGCTGAATTTATGGCTGAAAATTATCGAGAAGCAATCACTTATTATGAATCATCATTTTGTACGGAATGCGTAGAACTTATTTATGCTTATAAGCAAGTTGGAGAAGAAGTTAAGGCTATTGAGTTACTTGAACAAAGAAAGCGCAGATACCATTCTGCAATAGAGCAGGGCGTGAAATTTCGTAGAGAGAGAGGAGTGACTTTATCAATTGAGATCGATAAATTTGAGATCGATTATCTCGACGGAAATCTAGACAGTGCAATTCAGCATTTGAAAAACGAAATTAATAATGGCAATGTAATTGATTATAATTATCTTTATTCTACCATGTATAAGAAACTCAGAAATCATCCTGGTTGGTTGGCGATTAGAGCCACATCTGCTAAAAAAGAAAACGAACAGCGTGCTATTTATTTAATGCTTAAGGCAGAAGAAAAAAGATCGCAAACAGATGAGGTTATAAAGTCCAATTTTTAGGTACTGACAAATTAAACATTCAACAAAAGATGTTCGCGCTCCCACTGGGTAACAATTCGATTAAATTCTTCAAATTCATTTTGTTTGACTAGTCTAAATGCATTTACAAACTCTGCACCAAGAAGCTCAATCACGTCATTACTATCTGTGAGTCGGTCTATGGCTTGTTTAAGCGTTCTATCCAGTGTGATTTCTTCCTCGCAGGCATTACCTTCATAAGCCGCCTCGGCCTTTAGCTTTTGTTTAATCCCCACTAAACCACAGGCTAGGGAAGCTGCAATAGCCAAATAGGGATTTGCATCCATACCTGAATATCTATTTTCAATGCGAGTAGCCGCTGCACTTGAAGTGGGGATACGTATACCGACGGTGCGATTATCATAACCCCAATGCATATTGATGGGTGCCGCAGCATATTTTTGGAATCGTCGATAGGAATTCACGTTAGGTGCATAAAAGCTGAGTAACCCCGGAGTATATTTTTGAAGGCCAGCAATGTAGCTAAAAAATGCTTCACTGTGTTTACCGTCCTCATTAATAAAAATATTTTTGCCGGTTTTAATATCAACCAAACTTTGATGAATATGCATGGAACTACCAGGTTCATCAAGCATGGGTCGGGCCATAAAAGTTGCATACATGTCGTGTTCCAGTGCTACCTGTCGCATGGTACGTTTAAAGGTAAATACCTGATCAGCGAGATGCAGCGGATCACCATGAATAAAATTAATTTCCAGTTGTGCGGCACCAGTCTCATGATTAATACAATCGACCTGTAGATCTTGTTTTGCACAATAATCATAGAGTTGATCAATCACTGGCTTAAACTCATTGATTGCCTCAATGCCATAGGATTGCCGCGCAGTTTCGTGTCTGCCTGAAAGACCGATGGCGGGCAATAAATCATCCTTTGGGTTGATATTTTTTTGTAATAAATAAAATTCAACTTCCGGCGCCACAATCGCTTTGATACCCATTTCTTGATAAGCGCTGAGTACGCGCTTTAGTACGTTTCTACTCGATAGTGGATGTAGATCACCATCAAGTGTGTAGCAGTCATGAATGATTTGAGCCGTTGGTTTTGCAATCCACGGTATTAGCCGTTTGGTGCTGAGATCGGGTTTTAATAACATATCTTGATCTTCTGCAGAGGCAATATCCTCATGTTCATCACAATACTCACCGGTGATGGTCTGTAGCAAGATACTTTCTGGAATTCTCTGAGAATCTTCTTCAAGCTTATTGATCGCTAATAATTTGCCACGGGCAACACCGTTCATGTCAGCGATTAAGCATTCTACTTCTGCTATTTGTTTTTCTTTAATCCAATCTTCAAGAACACTCATTATTATTAATATCCGAATAATTATTCAACTTTATGCTTGCACTAAAACATAAACCGAACTATTATTCAACTATTATCAAGATAAAAGGTAGAATTATTGTGAATAGTCCAAAAGCAAACAGCAGTATATTGAGAAGCGATCCTTTACAAGAGAATCCGCAATATGTGGAATCGTATTATTCTGCTACGGCTAATCCACAGAAAGAGTGTTCTCAATTGGATGGGGATATTTCTGCAGATGTTTGTATCATCGGTGGTGGATTTACAGGTTTGTCGACTGCACTACATCTTGCAGAGCGTGGTGTCGAAGTGGTGCTATTAGAGGCAGAAAAAATAGCATGGGGTGCATCAGGACGAAATGGTGGTCATGTGGGCACCGGGCAACGAGTCGGTCAGGAAAAGTTAGAATCTAGATACGGTAAGAAGGTTGCAACGGATCTTTGGAATTTAGGTTTAGACGCGGCAAATTTGGTGCGTAGCCTCGTGGAAAAACATCAAATCAACTGTGATTTGAAACAAGGCATTTTGCATGTTGCTGCCAAAGCTTCTGATGTTGATGGCATGAAGCAAGACATCAAGCGATTACAAAACGATTATGGTTATGATCGCGCTCGATTTGTTGATAAATCAGAAGTCGATGATATGTTAGGAACAAACCAATATTTTTCCGGTGAACTCGATATGGGTTCGATGCATCTTCATCCATTGAATTACGCCTTGGGCCTTGCTGACGCAGCCCGAAATGCAGGCGCTAAAATTTTCGAACAGAGCCGCGTCCTTGACTATAAAATAGATAAGGGTGGTAATGGGGAAACGATCATTAATACCGCTCAGGGCAGATTGAGTGCTAAAACAATGGTATTGGCCTGTAATGGTTATCTGGACCGACTCGCACCGAAAATGGCTGCTAAGATTATGCCTATCAATAATTTTATTTTAGCAACTGAACCCTTATCAGATGAATTAGCAAAAGAACTCATTCGTGATGATGTGGCTGTCCAAGATAGTTTGTTTGTGATTAATTATTGGAAGTTGTCAGGCGATAATCGCCTGATACTAGGCGGCGGTGAAAATTATACCAGTCGTTTTCCAACTGACATGAAACAGTTTGTTAGAAAGTACATGTTAAAGATTTATCCTCAACTGGAATCGACAACCATTGATTATGCTTGGGGTGGTACCTTGGCCATTACCCTGAACCGTATGCCACATTTTGGTCGATTGGCGCCCAATGTTCTCTATGCACACGGTTATTCCGGTCATGGGGTGCCAACTGCAACCATGGCAGGAAAGATGTTAGCGGATGCTATTAGTGGTGATCCACAGCAATTTGAC
>JAUUZN010000150.1 GCA_030589945.1 Gammaproteobacteria bacterium
ACATTTTGGTCGATTGGCGCCCAATGTTCTCTATGCACACGGTTATTCCGGTCATGGGGTGCCAACTGCAACCATGGCAGGAAAGATGTTAGCGGATGCTATTAGTGGTGATCCACAGCAATTTGACCTGATTGCAGATTTGCCAACGCCCAGTTTTCCCGGTGGCACCCTGTTACGCTGGCCCGGACTCGTGGTGGGAATGCTCTACCATTCGATGCTTGATAAATTATGAGTTCTACAGAGTTACAACCTAGAAGAAAACCTGCACAAGTACGATCCATTCGTCGGGCTCAGGAGATTAAAGATGTTACGGTGATGCTGCTCGACAGAGTAGGTTTTGATGATTTAACAACCATTTTGATCACCAAGGAGTTGGGAATTTCCGTGGGTTCTCTCTACCATTACTTTCCAAATAAACATGCCATCTTAAGAGCCATTGTTGAAGATTGGCTGCAACAATGGGATCGAGTTCTTGAAGAATTAACCCATCTTGAGTTCGAATCAATGACTATTAAAGAGGTTGTTTTTGAATTGAATAACAGCATTCAAACGCTCTATGAAGATCAGAAAGGAGTGTTGCCTCTTATTCATGCCATGTATGCGGTACCAGAGTTGAGAGATCTTGATGGGCAGCATGATAGAACGGTTGCTCTTAAACTATCACAAATTTTTAGACGGGTAGGCTTTAAACAGAGCAACAAAGAATTACAACGGATCGCAACAACTTACATTGAAATTTCCCATACCATGTTAATGATGATTCTTGATCAAAAGGGTGTCGCTGCTAAAAATACTCTGAATGATTTTAATGGACTGTCGGAATCTTTACTGACGTCTTATAAATAAGCATCGTACTCTTCAATGGTCACATGCTGATTAAATTCATCCATTTCCTGCAATTTGGCTTCACTAAATACACGCTGAAATTCTGCTCCAAAATACTCTTTAATAAATTCTGATTCTTGGAATGTTTTTAATGCATCGGGCCAGTGTCTTGGTAGACTAGCCTTAGTTTGTTCATAAGCATCACCAACAATAGGTTCGGGAGCTGTTAATTTTTTCTCAATACCATACAACATCCCTGCAGTAATCGCTGCAATCACCAAATAAGGGTTTGCATCAGCTCCTGAAACACGGTGCTCTATGCGCATCGCTTTAGTCGAACCTGCGGGAATACGAACAGAGGTAGAGCGGTTTTCATAGCCCCAACAGGGCGCGGTAGGTGCATGACTTCCACGTTGAAATCGACGGTATGAATTTAGATGAGGAGCAAAAAGGATCATACAATCGCTCATGGTCTCAAGGCATCCAGCTACGGCATGCTTTAATAAATCATTGCCTTCATCGGCACCGTTATCAAATGCATTGTCACCATTATTGTCTATCAGACTACAGTGGATATGCATCCCATTGCCTTCAATATCGCCATAAGGTTTTGCCATAAAAGTGGCACGTTTTCCTAACTGTTTTGCAACGCCTTTAATAGCTCTTTGTAACAGTAAGCCTTGGTCGGCAGCCAGTAATGCATCAGGTTGATGAAATAAATTAATCTCAAACTGAGAGCGTGCTGCTTCTTTTATTAAGGTATCGATGGGTAAGTTCTGTACTTTGCAAGTATCGATAACACCATACATTAATTCAGAAAAATCTTGCATAAGATCCAGGCTATAGGTGTTGCCACCAATCGTTGATTCACCGGTATGACTTACCTGTGAGTGGAGAGGGCGTCCAAATTGATCGTTTTCTTTTTCAAATAGATGAAATTCCATCTCACTGGCAACAACTGCTGTTAGATTTAGTTTCTCAAAACGCTGCATGATGGAGCTAACAATATGTCGACAGTCGTACGGGCAGGGTTCACCAGAAACCTGATTTAGTGAAAACAATAATTGTGCAGTAGGTCGCTCTAACCAAGGAACTACAGTAAGGCTTCGGATATCAGCTTCACAGATGCCATCGCTATCACCATCATCTAATACCCAGCTACTCACATCCCGTCCCCAAACGTCAAAACCAAGGGTCGTCAGTGGAATTTTCAGTGATTGATTAAAGGCGTTTTTGATACTTGAACGCGGCAGCCATTTTCCTCTCAAGTTTCCATTAATATCTGGAATGATGGCTTCAAATATTTCGATGTCTGGATGCTCATCAAGAAAGGTATTGAGTATTTCAATCGTACTGTTTGACATAATTTTGACCTTGATGCTAAGAAGTTGATAACTTGTTTTAAGATGTACTGGTTTCTGAAAGTTTAATAATAAGTTCACCTGCGGCAATCATTGATAAGGCCCCGAGGAAAACTGGCCACTGAATGCCTTCGCCTGGTGTATAGATAAAGAGCACAATGGACAATGACAATATGGTGAAACATAAATAGGCAAGAGTCCTAGCCATAATAAGTCCACCCGGTATTTTGAAAGGTCGGTGATGATCGGCGTCAATTATTCTTAATTTTACGAATGCTAACATCATACCCAAATAGGGTAATAAAAAAATCACTGCGCTGAAGGCAAACAACGACCAAAATAAATCTTCATTTGAACCGGACATAAATCCAAAGAGTATCAGCACTGCTGTAGCGATAACCCCCATACTGATTGCAGCGCCAACGGGTGTACCACGCTCTTTAGATTCAATGGCAAGAATAGACGGCAATTCTCCCTCAGAGGCGGCTTCAGCAGCAGCACGGTTACAACCCAATGCCCAAGTCACACCATTGGAGAAAAATGTATAGAGCGTAAAGATGCCAAGAATGAGCGCAAATGCTCGACCTAGTTCAGTTTGTCCAAAAAAGAGATAGAGGGTATTCATTAGTCCCTCAACCAAATTGATTTCTCCTGCAGGGATTGCCGCAAGCATTGCAATGGTGCCGAATGTGTACAACAGAATGATCATTAAGCCAGAGATAAAAATTGCACGTGGTACGTCGCGAGCAGGGTTTTCCATTTCATCTGCGCCCGCACTAACCAATTCAAATCCGAGCATGCCATAAATAATCGCAGGGATGTATTGGATACTCGAACCCCAATTAGGTCGCATGGATTCAAAGGTAATTATATTGGCCATGCCGTGTTCGTATGTATGGAATATGGCGCCTATGATGATTGCTGTGAAAACAATGACTTTGAAAATAGCACCAATGTTTGGGATCCACTTTCCAATATCGAGAGTCACAGTATTCATCAAAACAGCGGTCCATACTAGACCAATTGCAATGGCGATTTGACTGATAAGGCTTAAATCTGGAAAGAAAAGTTGCTTAAAAATGCCAGCAAATAAAATGTAAATGGCAGGGATCCAAACCGCAGTGTTTACCCAATATCCCCAGGTTGCTCTTGACGCCCACCGTCCTCCAAAGGCATCTCGTATCCAGGCGTAAATGCCACCCTGTTCAGGATAGGCGCAACCCATTTCAGCGCAGATAAGGGCAAAGGGGATAAAGAAAATAATACCTAAAAACACCCACCAAAAAATACTGGAGGCACCAATGGATGCAGCTGCTGCGAGGGTGTCTAGAAGCAAAATCGCAGATACGGTGAATAACACCATATCTTTTTGGCCCATGGACTTTATGTGTTTTGCAGTTTCACTCATTCAAGATCTTCTTTTTTATTATTTAGGTTTGAAGATTAGACGACCTATACTGTTAGCAGAACGAATTGGTCATTAACGAACGCCATATTGCTTGGCTGTCGCATCCAATCCTATCAGCAATCGTTCAATTAATGTATCAACTTCCTCTTTTGAGCAGATGATTGGTGGTGCAGATATAATCGTGTCACCAACAGCGCGAACAATAAGGCCCTCCTTGATTGCCCTATCTCGGCAGAAAATAGTCGCCTCAGAATCGGCGGCTATACGCTCTTTGGATGACTTATCTTTGACCAGTTCTAATGCCGCGACCATACCTTTAACACGAGCTTCACCCACAACCGGGTGATTCTCAAGTTCGCGCCATTTTTGCTCCATATAATCACCAATATTTTGGCTCATATTTTCGATGATGTTTTCATCTTTGAGTATGTTGATGGTTGCAATCCCTGCAGCGCAGGCCACAGGATGTCCCGAGTAGGTCAAGCCATGGGCGAATTCACCTTCAGAGGAATTGAGAACATTCGATACTTTATCTGAAACCAACACGCCTCCTAATGGTTGGAATCCATTGGTCACACCCTTAGCAAATGTCATTAGATCAGGTTTGTAACCATAGGTCTCACAACCAAACCATTGTCCGGTGCGGCCAAAACCACAGATCACTTCATCGCTGATCAGTAAAATATCACGTTCGTTACAAATACGCTGAATCTCAGGCCAGTAAGTCTCAGGCGGCACAATGACACCACCGGCGCCCTGAATAGGCTCAGCAATAAATGCTGCGACCTTATCTTCACCAATTTCATCAATCATAGTTTCAAGTTCTTGCGCTACTTTAAGTCCGAATTCATTCGGGCTTAAATCACCACCTTCCGTGTACCAATAAGGTTGACCAATATAATGCACATAATCTAGACCTCGAAACTGGCCATGCATGTAGCTCATGCCACCTAAGCTCGATGCTGCAATTGTACTACCGTGATAAGCATTTTTTCGTGAGATAAAGTGTTTTTTCTCAGGCTTTCCTAAAAGATCATAATATCGATGCGCTATTTTAATATTAGTATCATTTGCTTCAGATCCTGAATTAGTAAAAAACACCTGATTAAAATAATCCGGTGCTATATCAACAATTGTTTTCGCCATTTCTACTGAAGGCTCATTGGCACAGTTAAAGAAGTTGTTGTAGTAGGGAAGTTTATGAATTTGTTCAGAAACGGCATCGGCAATTTTAGGTTGTGAATATCCGAGGTTGCAACACCAAAGTCCAGACATTCCATCAAGCATTTGCTTTCCTTCTGAATCATAGATATAAATATGCTCAGCACGAGAGATGATACGCCCACCGGTTTCACCATATTGTTTAAAATCGGTAAAGGGATGCAAGTGATGAGCCTTATCTAGTGATGATAATCTTGTGGTAGTGGTTTCTGTATTCATAATTAATCCTACTCGTAAGTGGTATAGATGATTAATGCCTGCTTATTGTTTAATATACTCTCACAAGTTAGATGAAATTAATTTACCCCAAAAGTGGTGGTTCAGCAGGAATCTTTAATGGATACGTCAGAACAACAGCTCTCCAAACGTGAAATACTTTTCCAAGCATTCAAATATACGATCTATGCTTTACTCACTTACAACATTTTTTTGTTTTACCAGGGTGAAGTTCTCTCTAGCGCTGAAACTTACCCAAATGGTATTGCACCGTTGGACATTATTCTCGCCTACTCTGCCACCATTGATACGGTAGCCTGGGTATTGCTGTTGTTACTTTTTGAACTTGAGACCTTTGTATTATCTGATGATACTGTTAATGGGCCCTTAAAGTGGCCACTCAATTTTTTCAAACTGTTAAGTTATGGTTTTATATTTTATGCTTTTTACGGTTATTCATATCGATTATTGTTCCTCTTAAATAATTCTCCTTTCCTAATTGATGACGTTTGTTCTCTTATTGGTACAAGTTTTTCTTATGTTGTCACGCTTGACGAATATGTTCCTATTACTCAAGAAGTTTGTTCATCGATGAATAATTCTATGCTTCTGCAGGTAAATGGCACTGAAATTATTGCCACTGAGGAGTTAATGGGTGGAGCGCTTGCATTGGGATGGGTTGATGTGATCAATGCTCTCGATTGGTTATTGATTGTTGCAATATTAGAAATTGACGTTTATTGGCAGCTAAAAGGACAGTTCACTGGAAAGATCGAATCTTTTAGCCAGATTTCAAAACCTATCTTATATGGGATATTATTTATTGCTGCAATCTATTGGGGATTTAATGGAGACTTTGTAGATTTTTGGGATGCATTCTTATGGTTGTTGGCATTTTTCTTCATTGAGATGAACTTATTTGAATGGCAGGCTGAGACTAAAGAGGCCCAACAGCAGAAGTTAAAAGAGATTAATTAGCATGAATCGAACAAAGAATCGTTACCCAATTGTTGGTGTGCCCTGTGATGTGACTCGAAATGGACTACACGCTTTTCATGGCGTTGGTGAAAAGTATATCAATGCAGTTACCCATGGTTCAGAAGTCTGTCCATTATTGATACCCGCCCAAGGTCCCGGTGAAGACTTGAATCCCGTTGACTCTGTACAGTTAAATGAGCGTCTTCTTGAAAACCTCGATGGCTTATTTTTACCGGGAAGCCCGTCAAACATTGAACCTAAGTTGTACGGTAATGAGCAGAGTCTTACACCAGAAGCCCATGACCAACAAAGAGATTCATTGACAATTCCTCTCATTCGAGCTGCTATCGAAAGAAAAATCCCTATTTTTGCAGTCTGCAGAGGCATGCAAGAAGTTAATGTTGCTTTAGGTGGCACATTGCACCAAAGAACTTATGAAATTGCTGGATTAAACGATCACAGAGAAGACAAGTCACTCAATCGTCAAGGTCAATACAGTGAGTCTCATTCGGTAGAGTTAATGAAGGACGGTTATCTTGAAAGCCTTGCAGGTTCAGATTCGGTAATGGTCAATTCACTTCACGGGCAGGGGATGAATGAGCTAGCACCCGGACTAATTATTGAAGCCAAGGCTGCTGATGGGCTTGTAGAGGCCTTTCGGCTGGATAGCCCAGCTCATTATGTGGTTGGGGTTCAATGGCATCCTGAGTGGCAATTTGAAAATAATGATTTTTCAGTCGCACTCTTTAAATCTTTTGGTGATGCAGTCAGGAAATATAGTCTGCTTCGTTGCTAAA
>JAUUZN010000068.1 GCA_030589945.1 Gammaproteobacteria bacterium
GAGGTGATTATGAGTTCAGATTTAAACAGTAACCAAGCAGGGCGTGTCGCAGACGATTTGTGGAATGAAGATCTTGCTCCCACATCGGAAGCAAATCGCACTTGGGACTGGAAATCCTACACCGCCCTTTGGGTTGCCATGGTGGTGTGTGTGCCTACCTATATGCTTTCAGGCGGTTTGGTTGCTGAAGGAATGGCCTGGTGGCAGGCTGTTATAACGGTTCTACTTGGAAACCTCATTGTACTCCTGCCGATGATTTTAATTGGTCGGGCTGGTGCTAAACATGGTATTCCATTCCCCGTTCTGTTGCGCTCATCGTTCGGTACTAAGGGTGCAAAAATTCCCGCACTCGCCAGAGGACTTGTTGCCTGTGGTTGGTTTGGTATTAACACTTGGGTGGGCGGTTCAGCTATTTATGTGATTATCAATACATTGACCAACAATTTAATTGCAGGTGAAACCTTACCTTTCCTAGGCATCGACTTAGGACAATTTATAAGTTTTTTAGGCTTTTGGGTGATGCATCTTTATTTTATTAAACAGGGCACAGAAAGTATTCGCTGGCTTGAAACCTACGCCGCACCCTTTTTGATTGCCATGGGTTTGGCATTGCTCTGGTGGGCCTATTCAGCAGCAGGTGGTTTTGGTGCGATGTTATCGACTCCCTCTCAATTTGTTGAAGGTGGCGCTAAAGAAGGTCAGTTCTGGTCGGTGTTCATTGCAAGTTTGACCGCTATGGTTGGCTTTTGGGCAACGATGGCACTGAACATACCTGACTTCACACGTTTTGCTAAAAGTCAGAAGGATCAGATGATTGGTCAGGCACTTGGCTTACCTTTGCCGATGGCACTCTTTGCATTTATCAGTGTGGCCGTTACATCGGCAACAGTGACTATTTACGGTGAAGCAATTTGGGACCCTATCGCACTGGCTGCGAGAATGGGCGGTATGGGCGTTATTGTTGCATTAGCGGCACTGGTTATTGCTACTTTGACTACAAACTTAGCGGCGAATGTGGTTGCACCAGCTTATGGCTTTGCAAATCTTAGCCCAAGCAAAATAAGTTTCAAATTAGGTGGTTACATCACAGCCGGAATCGGAATAGCAATATTTCCATGGAAACTGATAGAAACGGCCGGTGGTTATTTATTTGTGTGGCTCATTGGTTATTCGGCGCTCCTTGGTCCTATTGCGGGTATTCTTATTGCTGATTATTTTCTTGTGAGAAAAGGTCAATTAAATATCGATGCGCTCTTTGATCATCAGGGTGAATATGGTGAATGGAACAAGGCAGGTATAATTTCTTTGGTTATTGGAATTTTGCCAAACCTACCAGGATTTTTATCCAAGGCCGGTATCATAGGTGATGTACCGATGATTTTTAATGAAATTTATAATTACGCATGGTTTGTTGGTTTATTTATCGCAGGTACTTTATACCTCCTGATGAGTAAAAAGTAACAATTAAAATATTGATGAGGAATATATTATGTCGATTGTGATCCGAGGTGGAACAATTGTGACTGCTGACCAAACTTGGCAAGCAGATGTCTTTTGTGATGAAGGCAAAATCTTGGCAATCGGTAACGATTTGGATGTTCCGTCAAGTGCAGAAGTCATTGATGCTTCAGGTCAATATGTTATGCCGGGTGGAATTGATCCCCATACCCATATGCAACTTCCTTTTATGGGGACGGTCGCATCGGAAGATTTTTATACGGGTACGGCTGCAGGTTTAGCCGGCGGTACCACAAGTATTATTGATTTCGTGATCCCTAATCCTCAACAGCCACTTATGGAAGCCTATCGAGATTGGCGAGAATGGTCTGAAAAATCCTGCTCTAATTATTCCTTCCATGTTGCTGTGACCTGGTGGGATGAGACTGTGGGTAAAGATATGGGCACCTTAGTGAGAGAAGAGGGCGTCAACAGTTTCAAACATTTTATGGCCTATAAAAATGCAATCATGGCCGATGATGAAGTCCTGTATAACAGTTTCACACGGGCACTTGAGTTAGGCGCAATCGTTACCTGCCATGCAGAGAATGGTGAAATGGTCTTTCAGTTACAGAAAAAATTAATCGAGATGGGTATTACTGGCCCTGAAGGTCATCCTCTGTCTCGTCCACCCGCTGCAGAAGGTGAAGCAGCTAACCGCGCTATTCGTATGGCGGAAGTGATTGGTTTACCTCTTTATCTGGTGCATGTTTCCACCAAAGACGCCTTGGATGAAATCATTCGTGCACGTAATGCCGGGCAAAGAGTTTATGGAGAAGTCTTGGCGGGTCACCTGCTCATCGATGAAAGCGTCTATCAAAATCCTGATTTTGAATTTGCAGCAGCCCACGTGATGTCACCCCCGTTTCGTTCAAAGGAACATCAGGATGCCTTATGGAAGGGTTTGCAATCGGGGAGTTTACAAACCACAGCGACGGATCACTGTTGTTTTTGTGCACCACAAAAGGCGGCTGGAAAAGATAACTTTACACTCATTCCAAATGGCACTGCGGGGGTTGAAGACAGAATGATGATGTTATGGACGCATGGTGTGAACACCGGTCGTTTGACGCCTCAAGAATTTGTTGCTGTGACATCCACTAATACGGCTAAGATATTTAACATCTATCCGCGAAAGGGAACCATTCAAGTAGGCGCCGACGCCGACATTGTTGTTTGGGATCCTGAAGCAACAAAAACCATATCGAAAGACACGCACCATCAAAATATCGACTTTAATATTTTTGAAGGTAAGACAGTGAAGGGAGTTGCATCTCATACCATTTGTAATGGACATTTAGCTTATGTTGATGGCGATCTGCGAGTTAAACCTGGAACGGGTGTTTACATAAAGAGACCTGCGTTCCCCAATACTTTTAATGCATTACAAAAAATTGCAGCGCGTAATCAACCCAAGGTGGTTAGCCGTAGCTGAGATTGAGATTGTAAAACCAACTCTGTATCCCTGAAGTGGGAATGCTCTATTCTAAGTTAGCTAAATAACTGTCAATCAAGTCTATTCTTTTACTAATTAAATGGATACCAAATAAATTAGTATCAAGATATGAAGCATGTGCAATCAGATCATGTTTAATTCCAATAGCTCTGATTGTTGAAATGGTTTGTTGTATATCTTCATCACTCATTTCTAATTTGCAATCTACTGGCAATGATAAAATCATCGCGCCACTGGCACTAGTATCTACAATATCATTACAGTTATTTCTCATTAAAACTTGAGTGTTATAAAGCATCGATCGTCTAATTAGTAATCGGTAAGGTGATAGAGCTTGTACATTTGATAATTGTGCGGCAAGACTGCCATAAAATTTAGTAAGACGTTTTCTTATATCTATATTCGAGCCTGTATTTAAGGCTCCAACCGCAAGTATTTCATTATAGGTATCTCGTCCAAACTCACGTGGCAAGTATTGGCTGGCTTGATAGACATCAATAATAAACTGTTCGCCTAAGGTTTCTGATGGTTGATCAATAACTTCAAGCGCTGCGATAGCGTGCTTTCTTACCTGTGTAAAATAAGTAAGTCTTTCATTGAAATCATTCTTATTTTCAGCAAGATCATCTCGAATACGTTCTATGTATGCTTTGGAATTTTGCTGTTCTAGCCTATCTTCATTCCAGTTTGAAACTTGAATACCAACAAATACACCGAAAACAACAATCATAAAATCGATAGCAATTGCGAACCAGTTTTGATCTTTAACATGTTGAGTGATACTGCGTAATAACATTAGGTTTAGCTCTGTTTAAGTTTTTGTGAAAGAGTCATTTATTACGATTGTCCGTGAAGTTTCTTAGAGTGCTGAGTTAGCAGCATCATCTGCTACAAGTTTAAGATAAGTTTTTTTGTGAACTTGAGCTAATTCATTTGAACGCTTAAACAACTCTGACCATTTTGCATGAGCTCTTAGCTTTTTATACATTGGACTTGTTCGCACATCAAATGAAAGCGTTAAGCCTAAATCAATATCGCCTTCAAGAAGGTTTAATGCTTTATCTAAATCGCCTTGAAGGTAAGCAATATTAAAAGGTAAAATATTCAAACTTTTAACGCCATCAGCCACTGATTTTTCATAAAAAGCTAGTCTTTCAGCTATCATCGTATCTGCTGAGGTGATATCTCCCACCTGATAATAGCTGTAAATTAGTTTAGGGCATTGATTACAGAATGAACGACTATAATAATAGATGGCATCCTTATAGTTCCCATCCATAAATTCTGCTTCTGCACGCGCAAATGATCCAAGTAAATCTGAATCAGAACGAGGGAACAATGCCCTTACTTTACTAATAAAAAGTTCATTATTTGATCTTAGTTGTAATCCAAAAACTTCAAAATCAGTTCCATCCAAGGTATGTGAGCCTTGCTCAGTTAAATCTATACTACTTAAACCAAAACCAAGTCTAAACTTGTCGCCTATTGAAGGGTTAATTTGGTTAGCTTTATAAAAGTAGAATGTACCTCTGGCTTCATCACCTTGCTCATAGTTAATATGACTAAATAATTTATAACTAAAAGGGCTTGAGGGATCAATGGCCATGATATGTTCAGCAATGGCAAGAGCTTCATCATGGTGACCAAAGTCACTGAGGCTAAAACCATAATTTACATTGGTCAAAAGTGACATGGGTGCAAGCTGGTAGGCTTTCTTTCTATACTCTAAACGTTCTAATGGTTCGTCATTAATCGTACCTGCATACCAATGATATGCGTCAGCATAATTAGGATTTAAATCAATAGCCTTTTTATAATATTGTTTGGCTAATTCGGCTTTACCAACATCATTTAATACCAAACCCATAATGGCGTGTGCTTCAGGTAAATTTGGATCAAGTTCTAGAGCTCTATCAGCCGCAGGCTTTGCTCTTTCGAAGGCAACACCTGTGGGAAGGTTGCCATAATCACGTTCACTTAAGAAGGTGTTTGCCCAGGCTTTACCCATCCAGGCTGGTGCATAGTTGGGGTCAATTTCAATGGCTTTATCAAAATGTGTTAATGCGGTTTCTAAATCCTTTTGATTTCTATTTTCAATATAAAAACGACCACGTAAATATTCATTATGGGCTTGTAAGTTAACCTCACCCATTTCACGAGCAACTATTTTTACATCGAGTCCTAGTTTTGATTTGAGTGCCTCGACAATGGCTGCTGATATTTCATCTTGGATCTTAAAAATATCTGTTAACTCTCTATCATAGGTTTCTGACCAAAGATGCTTATCACTTTCGGCATTAATAAGCTGCGCAGTTATACGTAGACGATTTCCTGATTTGCGCACGCTACCTTCAAGAATATTTTTAACACCGAGTTTTTGTGCTACTTCAGAAATAATAATCTCTTTGCCTTTAAATGAGAAGGCTGAAGAGCGGGAGGTCACATGCAACTGTGGAATTTTAGCAAGTAGGTTTAAAATTTCTTCAGAGATGCCGTCTGAAAAATATTCGTTATCTTTATCCTGTGACATGTTAACGAAGGGAAGAACTGCAATTGAGGAACCTTCTGGTTTTTTTGTTTCTTGAGGTTCGACAGCGAGAGAATCACTGCTTATTTTTGCATCAGCTATTGATTCAACTTCTGAATCAACTCCTGAATCAACTACAGTGCTATCGACTGGTACTACTATCTGACGTTCATAAATGAAGTAAACCAACGCTAAGCCCATCAATCCCATAATGACAAAATCAAGTTTCCGTCCGGTATTGGAGGTAATGGATTCGGAGCGATCGATATCCTGTTCGCGTTTAACGCCATCGGGTGTAATTTCAAAGGCCCATGCAAATAAGATGGAAAAGGGGAAACCAATGACGCCAAGAAAGAATACTAAACTGTTGACCCATTCGGGTAAACGCAGTGCGGGCACGGCAGCCTGAGTGACCTGTACAACGACCCATGCTAGAACGAGATAGGCGATGCTGACCTTAAAAACATTACGTCTTTTGAGCTCTGTAAAGAGTGATTCTGCCAATGTAGATCCCTATATTATTATTTTTACTGATCCTTTGATGATAATGTACTGTTATTAGTGTGAATTATCAAATATCTACCGATCAATCGTCAAACATTAAGTTTAATGATAAGCAGCTTTAATCGCAGTAGAATCCTTCATAAAAATGCTTTCTACAAACGGATACATACTTATCATTGCCGCCAATTTCCACCTGTGCGCCTTTTTTGACAACCTGATCATTTTCATCATGTCGCAGAACCATGGTTGCTTTGCTACCACAGTGGCAGATGGCTTTAAGTTCTTTCAAGTTATCGGACCAGGCTAATAGATACTTACTACCTTCAAAGGGTTCACCCTGAAAATCTGTTCTAATTCCATAAGTCAGCACAGGAATATTCATCATATCGGTGATTTTTCCAAGTTGAAATACCTGCTCTTTGGTAAGAAACTGAGCTTCATCGATTAGCACACAATCTATTTTAGATTTTTCATTAGCATCATTAATAACGATGAACAAATCATCTGTTTGTTTGAATGCAGTCGCATCTGATTGTAAACCTATTCTAGAGGTTACTTTACCTATCTCATAACGATCATCCAATTGTGGAGCAAGAACAATGGTGTTCATACCACGCTCTTGATAGTTATAGCTAGATTGTAGTAATGCTGTTGATTTTCCAGCATTCATTGAAGAGTAGTAGAAGTAAAGTTTCGCCATAATTTTCTTATTAGTATTTGTTAGTCATTTTGATGTTGAATCCTAATGGGTATTACTACACTTTTCCAGAGTTTTGATAACAAGGCAGCAGAAAAACATCAATACTTGACACTTGTGTCAAGATGTTATTCTGTTATAGTAACTAATGAACATTAGTTGGTTCCTAATTTGTATATGAAAAAGCATGTAGACAAAGGCATATATACAAAAGTCAGTTAACAAAAAACATTGACGTTACAATCCTTTAAACAACAATAATTATAAAAATATGAATTCAGTTAGATTCTTACTTAATATGGAAGAGGTAGTACTACGTGATGTTGATCCAAACATGACGGTTTTGCAGTATCTACGAGAAAATCGACAAAAAAAGGGCACGAAGGAAGGGTGTGCCTCAGGTGACTGTGGAGCCTGTACCGTAGTGATCGCCGAAATATCGCTGACGGATAATCGTCAATTATTCTATAAATCAGTGAATGCATGTATCACCTTTATAGCTAGTCTTCATGGCAAACAGCTCATTACGGTCGAAGATCTCAAGCAAGATGCTATTGTTTCAACAGAGCAGTCGACTGTCCAGTCGACAGGGAATGAAGTTCAATTGCATCCTGTACAGCAATCTATGGTGGACAACAATGCATCCCAGTGTGGTTTCTGTACGCCAGGGTTTGTGATGTCTTCCTTTGCTCTTCACAAGAATTCAATAAATCCTAACCGTGAGCAGGTCATGGAAGCACTTGCTGGAAATCTCTGCAGATGTACGGGATATCGTTCAATCATCGATGCCGCAATGGAGAGTTCTGAGTCTAATGAAGAGGATGTCTTTGTGCGAAATACACAAAAAACAATTGCTATCCTAGATACTATTAATCAACAGGACTCAGCGCAATTAGTGGCGAATGGTCGGGAATATCATGCACCGAAATCGCTCAAGAATTTAGCAGAGTATTTGTTGAAAAATCCCAACGCTCATTTAATTGCTGGTGGTACGGACATTGCTTTATCGGTCACACAAAATCTACTAAGACTCGAACAGATGGTTTATCTAGGAGATGTGGCTGAACTAAATACCATTGAACAGGATGATGCGGTAATCCAAATTGGTGCCGCTGTGCCATACAGCAGATTCACCCCCATCCTTGAAGCCGAGTATCCTGAATTAGGAACCATGATTAAACGCATTGGTTCAACTCAAATTAGAAATAGCGGAACACTGGGAGGCAATATCGGTAACGCTTCACCCATAGGTGATATGCCTCCAGCACTCATCGCTCTTGGTGCAAAATTAATACTTCATAAAGGCGATGCTGAGCGTGTCATCAATGTTGAAGATTATTTTGTCGGTTACAAACAAACCATTCTTGGAAAATCAGAGTTTATAAAATCCATCTCTATCCCTAAAAAATGTGTCGACCAACATCTTAAAGTTTATAAAATATCCAAGCGCATTGATGATGATATTTCTGCTGTACTTGCAGCAATTAATATTAATGTTGAAAAGAATATTATTAAGGATGTATCCATCGTATTTGGTGGCATGGCAGCTATTCCAAAACGAGCCACACAGTGTGAGGCAGTATTGTTGGACAGTGAATTCACTGAGCAAACCATCAGAGATGCGCAGTTGGCTCTGGCGAGAGATTTTCAACCCATGAGTGATGTGCGTGCAAGTGATCGTTATCGCATGAAGGTTGCACAGAATGTCCTCTTTAAATGTTTCCTTGAGTTAAAAGATTCAGATACTAAAATTAGTGTGGTGGATTATGCGTAAGCTATCTGACACATCAGTCGTCACTACGATAGAGAGTACAATAGAGAGTACAGCAGACAAGAACATATCAAGCGGGCAATATCAAAATCAGATTGTCGGCGGTGTTGGCCAATCAAGAAAACACGAAAGTGCCGATTTACACGTCAGTGGTGAAGCCTATTATGTGGATGATCGACCCGCTACCCAAGGTCAGTTATACGCAGCTGTTGGTCAAAGCAGCAAAGCTCACGCCAAGATTAAAAGCATCGATCTCTCTTCGGTGAAAACAGCTGAAGGCGTTGTCGCTGTCGTAACAGTTGATGATGTGCCAGGAATTACCGATATCGGTCCAGTGTTTCCCGGTGACCCGATATTAGCTATCGATAAGGTTGAGTATGTAGGACAACCCATATTTGCCGTTGCAGCCATCAGTGATGATTTAGCAAAACGCGCCGTTAAGCTCGCAAAGATTGAATATGAATCTCTTGAAGCGGTGTTATCGGTGACCGATGCCTTGGCGAAGGATAATCATGTTAGGCCATCCTATTCGATGAAGCGCGGCGATGCCCATACAGCCATCAATCACTCTACTCATCAACTCAGTGGTCAGATATCCATTGGTGGTCAGGAACATTTTTATCTCGAAGGACAGGTCTCAACAGCCGAGCCGACGGATGATGGAGGTATGGTTGTATACTCTTCTTCGCAACATCCAACAGAGGTTCAAAAGTTAGTTGCTGAGGTGCTCAAACTACCCTTTAACAAGGTGGTCGTTGATACTCGCCGTATGGGTGGAGGATTTGGTGGCAAAGAAACTCAAGCTGCACCTTGGGCCTGTATCGCGGCAGTACTGGCACAGCGAACAAAGCGTGCGGTGAAATTTAAACTCAGTCGCGTGGATGATTTTTGTATGACGGGTAAACGTCATCCCTTTGAAAATAATTATCAGGTTGGATTTGATGAGAACGGACAGATCCAAGGCATTGATATTACAGTGAGTGGCAATTGTGGTTATTCACCAGATTTATCCGACGCGATAGTGGATCGCGCTATGTTTCATTCGGATAACGCCTATTATCTCGATAACGCATCAGTGACAGGCAATCGTGCAAAGCTCAATACTGTATCTCATACAGCGTATAGAGGTTTTGGTGGTCCTCAAGGGATGATGACTATTGAAATGGTCATGGATGATATCGCTCGACATCTAGGCAAGGATCCACTGGAAGTTCGTAAGGTTAATTTATATGGTGTCGATGAGCGCAACGTGACTCATTATCATCAGACGGTTGAAAATAATCATATGGCTGAGTTAATTGAGGAACTTGAAAATAGCTCCGATTACCAAAAGCGTAGAGCAGCCATTCGAGAATTTAATCAGAGCAGTCTACTACTAAAAAAAGGTATTGCTTTGACACCGGTGAAGTTTGGAATTTCCTTTACCGTGCAACATTTAAATCAGGCAGGAGCACTGGTTCATATTTACACCGATGGTACGATATTACTCAACCATGGCGGTACAGAAATGGGGCAGGGCTTATTCACCAAGATTGCACAAATTGTCGCTGAAGAATTCCAGGTCAATGTGGATACCATTGGTGTGTCGTCCACAAGGACCGATAAGGTTCCCAATACTTCGCCAACAGCTGCGTCCTCAGGAACCGATCTAAATGGCAAGGCAGCTCAGGCTGCTGCCCGAATTCTTAAATCACGTCTTATAAAATTTGCCAGTGAAAAATATCAGGTAACAGAAAACGATATTCAATTTATAAACAATCAGGTGTTGATAGGTACCGAAGACTCTGAGGTTAAGAACTCTGAGGTTAAGAACTCTGCCGTTGATAATTCTTCTACTGATAATTCTGCTATTGATATTGCTGCTGATAAAGATAATGAATCGTGCTCAGGAACCATCGTTTTGAGCTTTGCCGAGTTAGTACAGCAAGCTTATTTAGGGCGAGTATCATTATCATCAACAGGGTATTATAAAACGCCTAAAATACATTTTGACCGGGCGAGTGGTAAAGGTCGGCCGTTTTTTTATTACGCCACAGGTGCAGCAGTATCTGAGGTGATCATTGATACGCTAACCGGAGAATCTAAGTTACTGCGTGCCGATCTGTTGCATAATGTAGGACAATCTCTGAACCCAGCCATCGACATTGGTCAAATTGAAGGTGCCTTTATTCAGGGAATGGGTTGGCTAACCACAGAAGAATTAGTGTGGGATGAGAAGGGTCGCTTGCTTTCCAATAATCCAGCAACCTATAAAATACCCGCAATTAGTGATACTCCTGAGCAGTTCAATGTCAGTCTTTTTGATGTAAATCAATTTGATTCTAAAAAAGATAATGCAGATTCTGAAGAGACTATCTATCATTCAAAGGCAGTGGGTGAACCACCCTTCATGTTAGCGATATCCGTTTGGAGTGCGCTTCGGGACGCAATATCCAGCGTGAGTAATTATCAGCTAAGTCCCTCGCTTGATACACCGGCAACAGCAGAACGAATTCTCTGGGCCGTTGAATCAATGCAACAGGGAATGACAAGATGATTTGCTTTGACTCTAATACAATTGCGAAAGGGCAACCGATATGAAGATGAACTGGTCTGAAGCCGCCTTTCAATTGAGTAATAATGGCCAAGCCTATGTATTGGTAACCATTGTTGGTGTCACCGGTTCGACACCCAGAGACAGTGGCACCAAAATGGTGGTCACTGAAAATGAAATATATGACACTATCGGTGGGGGACACCTTGAATATAAGGTGATGAGCTATGCTCAAAAATTACTTTCACACGCCTCTCGTACTCAGCATCAACAGTTAGAGCAATTTAAACTCGGCAGTCAGCTTGGGCAATGTTGTGGTGGTAGTGCGAATATGTTGTTTGAGTATTTTCCTGCAGTTGGAATTAATATTATGGTTTTTGGTGCTGGGCATGTGGGTCGTACCCTAATTCCATTGCTCGCCCAATTACCGGCTAAAATAACTTGGGTGGACAGTCGAGCCGATCAATTTCCAACATCTGCTGAGTCCAATAGAAAGTCGCAGTATTTCAATGTGAAAAATATCATCAGTGAACAACCTGCCGATGAAGTTTCAACCATGCCTGAAAATAGTTATTTCATTGTGATGACGCATAATCATCAGATGGATTTTGAAATCAGTAAAGCCATCCTTAAAAGAGGCGACTTTCACTACCATGGTTTAATTGCATCACAGACTAAATGGCAACGATTTCAGCAGCGTTATGAACATCATAATATCTCTGCTGATCAGGTGAAGCGTATAAAATGCCCCATTGGTGTAGCCAATGTTTCTGGTAAGCGTCCAATGGAAATTGCCATTTCTGTTGCGGCAGAAATTATAGAAACTTATCAGATTGCATTGAATAACAAAGTTGATGATTCTAAAATTACAAAAAAGGGCGTCCACTGGAAAGAACTCAAAGCCATACTCTCTGATTTAGAAAATGAATCAGAAAAATTGAATGAAGCAGAGTATAAACTAGCGTCAAATAATGTTATCAAAAGTGGGATTAAGCAATGACTCATTTTGCATTAAAAAGTAAAAAAGTCATTATTGATGGTGATATGACTTCTGCCTGCGTTGAAATAAAAGGTGAACTCATTCATGCAATACATCCTTATGATGTACATCTAGATTGTGAAGTAGCAGATCTTGGCGAATTGGTTTTGATGCCAGGTATTGTCGATACACATGTGCATATTAATGAACCGGGGCGTACTGAATGGGAAGGCTTTAATACAGCAACTCAAGCGGCAGCAGCAGGAGGCATTACAACCTTAGTGGACATGCCACTTAACTGTATTCCTGCAACAACGACACGCAGTGCATTTGAAGAAAAATTAGCTGCAGTTAAAGATAAACTCTGGGTTGATTGTGGATTTTGGGGAGGCGTGGTTCCTGATAACATTGATGAGCTAGACGAACTTCTATCATCCGGTGTTTTGGGCGCAAAATCATTTTTAATTGACTCTGGTGTTGAAGAGTTTCCAGAGGTTACGGCTGCTGACTTAAGACGAGCCATTCCAATATTAGCGAAACATCAGGTTCCTTATCTAATACATGCAGAACTTGATTCCTGTGGACTTGAACCCATTGCCATTGGTGATAATTATCAGAGTTTTCTAGAATCGCGCCCCAAAAAGTGGGAAAATGATGCGGTTGCTTTAATGGTTGAAATGGCAACAGAGGCGAAAGAGCGTGGAGATGATTGCAAAATTCACATTGTTCATCTGTCTTCCGCCGAGGCACTGACATCAATCGACAATGCCAAAAAATCAGGATTACAATTTACTGCAGAAACCTGTCCTCACTACCTAACCATTGTTTCTGAAAATATCCCCAATGGTAAAACATTGTTTAAATGCTGCCCGCCGATCAGAGAAAGTGAGAATCAAAATTTATTATGGCAAGCATTAAAAGATGGGCAAATTAGTTTCATTGTTTCTGATCATTCTCCTTGTACGCCGCAACTAAAGAATATTGAGTCTGGTGATATTGAAAAAGCTTGGGGAGGAATTTCAGCACTGCAATTCGGTTTGCCTTTAATCTGGACAGAAGCACAAAAACGCAATTTTAGCTTGGTTGAGGTGTCCCGCTTGATGTCATTTGAAACGGCTAAATTTGCCGGTCTTGATAAAATCAAGGGAAGGATTGATGTAGGACTTCACGCAGATTTTTTGGTGTTCGATGAGAAAAGTACGTTTACCATCAGTAATGAGATGATTAAACATCGACATAAAATTACTCCCTATGTTGGGCGCGAAGTGATGGGTAAAATAAAACAAACCTTTGTGAGAGGCCAACAAGTCTTTTGTAATGATGAATTTGGAACCAAACCCTTGGGTAAACCTTTATTAAAAGGTCAGTTTTAACAACTTAGTAATCGATGAAAGAAGGAATCGTCAGTGTGATCGAAAATACGCAACAACAGAATATATTATCAGGTGTGAATAAAGATATTGAAACTAATCTGAAGAATCAGTATGTAGATTTAGCATCAGAGCGAGTCGGTGGTGAAGCAATAGCTTGCAGCGATGACTTTTTTGCTGAAATGGAAAACTTATTAAAAACTGGCCGTGGAATTTTTATTGATGATAAATATACCGAGCGTGGTAAATGGATGGACGGCTGGGAATCTCGCCGTAGTTTTGGTCGCGACGATGGCCGAGAATATGATTGGTGCATTGTTCGGCTAGGCATTCCTGGCGTGATTAAAGGCATTGACGTTGACACCAATTATTTTCGCGGTAATGCTCCACAGATGGTCTCTATAGGTGTTTGTTATAGTGAGACCCAGCCTGATCAGGACACAAAATGGCAAAGCATACTCATTAAAATGGACGTGGACGCGCACAGCCAGAATATATTCAGCGTTTCTGATGAAAACTCTTGGTCCCATGTGCGTCTGAATATTTTTCCAGATGGTGGTGTAGCGCGACTTCGAATTTATGGTGAGGCCGATGTGCCTTGGAATGATTTTGTAAAGGGTGAACTGGTTGATTTAGCATCCATCAAAAATGGTGGTAAAGCTCTGTTAGTCAGTGATATGTTTTTCAGTGATAAGAACAACCTTATTATGCCTGGCCGAGGTAAAGATATGGGTGATGGTTGGGAAACAAAACGTCGTAGAGAGCCCGGTAACGAATGGTCAATTGTGAAACTTGCGGCATTAGGCAGTATTGAAAAAGTATTAATTGATACCTGTCATTTTAAAGGAAATTATCCTGACAGTTTTAAATTGGAAGGTTGCACTAGTTCAGATCTTAATAACGAGTGTGATTGGCAACCCATCATCGAGCAAACTAAATTATATCCACATCGAGAACATTTGTTTATTAAAGAAATTTTAGCAGATGCCTCTGAGCAATTTACACACGTTCGCTTAAGTATCTTTCCTGATGGTGGGATTTCACGAATGCGAATATTCGGTCGGCCTAAAAGATGAATTTGCAGCAGTTAAATTCTTTGGCTGAGAAGGATGCAACTCATGCATTTTTGCAATGTTGCACTTCATCACTGTGGGTCAAAACCATGGAAGCAGCACGCCCTTATAAGGATATTGATTCTGTTGTTAATACTGCAAATAGTGCTTGGAATAATCTTGCTGAAGTTGAATATTTGGATGCGTTTTCGGGGCATCCTAAAATTGGTGATGTGAATAGTTTACGAGAAAAATATGCAAGTACAAAAGAATTGGCTACTGGAGAACAGCGTTCAGTTGAGCAGGCTTGTGAGACAACTTTAAATGCTCTAGCAAAAGGTAATGAAGAGTATGAAGAAAAGTTTGGATTTATCTTTATTGTTTGTGCAACAGGAAAAAGCGCTGCAGAAATGTTAACTCTTTTAGAAAGTCGATTACCGAATAATCGTGCAACAGAATTATTCAATGCTGCAGAAGAGCAACGTAAAATATTTCAATTAAGACTAACTAAATTATTCGATACAACGGACTAAGGAAATAAAATCGTGAGCCAAATTACAACACACATCTTAGATACATCAACAGGAAAACCTGCTGAAGGTGTTGCTATCCGTTTATTTAAGTCACAGGGTGACGACTGGCAAACTCTCGCTAGTGGGATCACCAATGCAGATGGACGAATTTCAGATCTGCTAGACAAGGGTGACACTTTAGAGGCTGGAGCGTATCGAATGCACTTTGAAACGAAAGCGTATTTTGAAAACAAAGATGAGCAGGGGTTTTATCCCTATGTTGATATTGTATTTGAGATTGACGCAAGTGGCACACACTACCATATTCCACTGTTACTCACCGCCTATGGCTACTCCACTTACCGAGGCAGTTAGTGATGAATGCTACTCCTGAGAGGTTAAGAGCACAGATTTTAACGCAACAGAGTTTTAGTGCTTTTGGTGATGTCATAGAAGTCAGTGAGCATTCAAAACACTTCACCATTAATGATGGTTTCTCAGAACGTTATCACGATTTAGCAAAGGTTGATGTAAACAATGGCGGAGGTCGGCCTCTGATTAATATTTTTCGTTCTACACCGATGAATTTACCAATCATTATTTCTAAAATGGAGCGCCATCCCTTATCAAGCCAAGCCTTTATGCCTATAAGTGGGAATCCTTTTTTAGTGGTGGTTGCTCCTGCGGGCCAGTTTGAACAATCAAGAGTTCAGGCGTTTTTAGCCGCTTCAAATCAAGGTGTCAATTATCACGCTGGTGCCTGGCACCACTTTTGTTTGGCATTGAATTCAGTGAGTGATTTCTTGGTAATTGACCGTGGTAATGACGCTGCTGATGATAAAAATTGTGATGAAGTAGAGCTGGAACAACCGTTACAAATTTCATTTGAACATCTTCTTGAACAAACGACTAAACAAATAGTTGATTAGGCCCAAATTGAATATGACTTCCCAAGACAATCTAAAAGTTTATCGAGGTGAATTACTCCACTTTATTGCAGATCCTTCAAAGGTTCAATTAGAGCAGAGTTATGAATATTTTGAAGATGGATTACTCATTATTAATAATGGCTTGGTCGAGCAGGTAGGCGATGCTGTACAACTGGTTCAAGAACTTGCTGATGATGTTGAAATTATTCATTATCAAGATGGATTAATGTTACCTGGGTTTATTGATATTCATGTGCATTACCCACAAACAGAAATGATCGCTTCTTACGGTGAACATTTGTTA
>JAUUZN010000180.1 GCA_030589945.1 Gammaproteobacteria bacterium
GAAGTCATACCATTCTTTTTTCGGTCTAGTTAAGTCAACAGCAGACAGTTTTACATATGATTCTGGCATGAGTTTCCCCAGTTCAAGGTGAGATAAACCATAAGCAACTGACAAACGATGATAATGCGCATCTTTGGCTTGTGTAGAAATCAACTTTTCAGGTTTCTCGAGAGTTACGACATCTAAATTAACATGGAATGTCGGAGTATTATTCGCTTTATCAATGTATTGCCTATATAGAACATGTTGCCCTCCACCACCACACAACACGAATTGCAAAGACTTCCACTGATCGACTTTAGTATCTATATTCTTTCTGACAGGATGAATTAGCCCTGCCCAAAGCATATCGCTATACATCTTATAAAATTGTAAATCACAATCGAAATCTTTAGGCCATTTAGCATATGCCAGGTATTTTTTAACTGAATCAGCTATTGGTAATGTTTGATCATGATTATGGTTGATGTAACTTAAGTCATTTATTAGGTGTGGGAAACTATTTCTTGTGGCTTTCAATGATCTATCGATCCAATTCATGCGAAACAGGTGAAGCATGCTAACACCCAAGGGTTTGACTTCTGATTTTAGAAAATTGTATTCAGGTACTCCTTTGGTATTGATTTCAACATTAACAATGGATGCATCAACAGTACCACCACCAATATCCACCAACATAAATTTGGGTCTCGTTTTATCCCATTTGTCTGACAATATATAACCGTGAAGCTGGGCAGATATCTCTGGGAAAACGTTCACATAATCAGGGTGAAGATCTAGATTGGTAGTATTATCATCATAAAACTTATCTACGTTTTTTATTGCTTTTTTTATAGCTGATTTAGTAATTTTTTTTGTAGTTTTTAGAGATACAATAGCGGCTGATAAAAGCGAACCACTAAAGACATTTACTAATTTCTTATTGTCATAATTTGATGCTGGCAATCCCATATGATAGTGCCACACAAATTCAAAGCCATTAAATGAACTGGCTGCATTTTGTAAAAACCACTCGCGTGATTGCCTCATTACTAAAGCTAAAAATGCTACAGCATGACATCTGTTATCCTCGTCATACCTATCCATTAACAATGGCAACTTAAGATCATTGATAGCTTGGCTATTTTCACCAGATAGACTGTATTTACCACTATCTATATAAACGCGTGAAGGGAGTAGATAAGGATTATCTTTATCACCAGTAAATGGTATTGCCCATGCAATCTTTCTACCCTGCTCCATTAATATAACTTTAGTGTTCGCAGTTCCGAAATCTAGACCAATTACAATGTCTGTCTCTCCGGACACGCCATCGTATATTTGCGTTTTACACGAATATGTTAGGTCATTACTTATCTTTGAATACCCTTTGTTTTTAAGTAATGTAGTATAAAAATGACTTTTTTCATTAAATTCAATTAATGGAAACTCTTCCGGTTTGAGAGGGGAATAAGTTTTCTTAGGAATAGATTTTCTCTTAACAGCAGCCTTCTTTGGACTGCTCTTCACCTTTACCCTTGTTATTACAACCTCATCACTTTGATTAGTCTTTTCTGGATCCTTCTTCTTTCCTGATCTACTTACTTTCTTGTTTTTTCTGGTCTTACGAATATTTTGTGGTTTGTTATGTTTTGGTTTTGGTATCTTTGTAGTTCTTTTTTTAGGGGGGCTAGGCATTACTGCACGGGTGAATCCGCATGATGAACAAGCAGTTAACAGTTTCTTCTCACCACCACATTTTGGACAGATGTTAGACGACATGAATTACGCCCATAATTACATCCCTTGGATCAGTGTTTATATCTCGCCTTTGATTGAACTCTATTATTCTTTTGTCTCGGTTTTCCTTGATTTTATTTATTTGAGCCTGGTTAAGTTTGATCATTTTGACATTCCCTTTCATCCTAAGCTTGTCAATAGCTTCTATACGGGCTGCAATTTGCCGATCAATGTGACCATTAAGTGTAGATATTAAGAAATCAACTCTGTCTTCATTTTCAAGTAGCATATCCTTGCAGTATTCATCAAATTCAGAATCTAATAAGTCCTCAAAGTGATAATATGTATCACGTACTTTTTTAGCTGAAACGGAAGCGTTTATTTCAAGCCATTCTGTTCCATGCTCTACTGCTTCAGTAACTAGATTCTCAGCTTCCAACTCACTGATAGAGCTACCAGAAGAAAGGTTGATCCCTCTATACACCAAACGCTCTATCGTTTTAGCCCCTGTTGTACTCCATCGTTTAGCAATAACTATATAGGTTCCTGGCTTGTCAACACATAACCCCTTTAGTGGAAGCTTAACCGCGACGATAGGATGGAATTCTTCAGATTTTGTTTTACTTGCAACAAAACGTACAAGTGGGTGATACTGGTTGATTACTTCAAACTGTCTATTCCCCAAATCTACATGATTATTAAAATAACAGGTAACCGGTTTGCCAGTCAGATTGCTCGTTAATGAAGTTCTACTTAATGACTTATTTTCCGCAATGAAACTATGAAGTCCAACTTTTGCATGCTCAGATAAATCAATATTTACATGAAGAGGGTCCGTTGATTTAACCACTAAACTACAACCAGGAAATTCACTCATTAGATAGTCACGTATATAAACCCATAAGTGCGTACCGTCGATATATCTACGCATTTCCTTCGCGGCGGCAACACGATTTAAAACATAGTCACCATGTGCAGCCAAACCTGCAGCCTGCCCCTCAAGTTCCTCCTGAATCTGCTTTTTACCAGCAATTGCAGCAGTAGTCTGCTCAATTCTTTCAACTTCTTGTTCTGGCGTTAACTCATGACTTAATAATTCAAATGATAATCGGCGAATCTTCTCACCTAGAATTGCTTCCAAATCGCCTAAAGAGTTTTTAAATATTTCCAGTCGATCAAATAAGCGATTATATATCCGATCATCTAGCGTATTCTGATAGAAGAAGTTCCATATTAAAATACGTTCCTTAAGTTGACCTATGCGGTCAATACGACCTATACGTTGTTCAATTCGCATTGGATTCCAAGGTAAATCATAATTAATTAAGGCTGATGAAAATTGCAAATCTACACCTTCACTTAATACTTCTGTAGACAACAGTATATTTATACCTTCATCATCCTGAAACTCTGAAAGTATTTTTTGTTTATCCATTCCGCCCATAGCGACCAAAGATGCTATCCCATCTTCATTGAGCCTTTCATGCAGGTAATGCAGTGTTTCTTTGTAAAATGAAAATAGTATAACTTTGCAGTTTTTATTGTCCTTCCAATAATTACGCAATAATTTAATCAAAGCGGCATATTTACTGTCTGCAGCCTTTAACTGCTTGTAACTTCCGACAGTTGTTGCCAAGCTTGATAGCATTTGCATCAAGGGACCAAGCGTGCTTTCGTCTATATTTATACGTTTCTTTTCAAAAGTGGTGTCATCACCAACTGATTCATACACAATATCCCCATCGAATAAATTTACTTTTTTCAACCAATGTCGTAGCGCAGCAGGCATGGAGCTGCACATCTGCCGTTGTGGGATTGTTAATAAAAAGCCTTCGAATAGATCATATTTATGGCAATAACTCCTAACACTTGTGGTTACAGCGTTATAAAACTCTTGTTCGATAGCATTCATTTCAATTACTGGCGCTATAACTTCACGTACAACACGATTAACTTGAACATCACGTTTACGTGTACGACTAATAACACTACCGAGTAAATTTACTCGTTCTAGTCGATTAGCCAGCTTAATTCGATAATTAACTTCATTGAGTATTTCAGGTTTTGGAAGATTAGCCTGCAACTCATTTAATTGGCGACTATTGCCCAGCAGTGGATGTGCAAGGCACTCATCAAGACCACGAGATAAATCATCAACACTGCATTTTCCGGCTCTAAGAGTACTAGCCAGCGCTAATAACGGTCTGTTTGCAGTCAATACGTCATCAAATGCTCTTTTAAATTCAAAGTTTTCATCATCAATGATATTTAATAGGTTAAAAAGATCTTCGCTTTTAAGCTGAATGGGAGTTGCTGATAGTAATAACATATACTTGGTTGCAGGTCTTACAAGCCGTGCTAGTTTATGTGTTTGGCTACTCGAGTTTCTCAAATAGTGCGCTTCATCAATAATTACGCAATCAAATAATTCTCGATTTATCGATTCCTCATCAATAAAGCGCGCTAATTTTGCCGCAGAAGATTTCTTTTTATCTGGATCATCCCAGTCTTTAGGCGGCCTAATACCCTGTATTGATGAAATAATGGCTAACTTTCCTTCTTGTTTACTATTTCGTTGCAACTTAGTAAGTAGTTCGTTTGCATTACAAATATCTGCACGTATTCCGAATCTATGGAGCAATTCTGCTGCCCATTTTTCACGTAATACTGCCGGACAAATAATTAATAAACGATTGGCATCCATTCGTGCGCGCAATTCTGTCCAAATAAGCCCAGCCTCAATGGTCTTACCAAGACCAACCTCATCTGCAATAAGGATACCGTTACTCGGCGATTCCAGAAAATTTAAAACAGGCTTAAATTGGTAAGCAAAGAATTCAGTATTAGTTGCCTCCATGCTATAGATGACATCTGCAAGTCGGCCAGTAAGTCTGGCATGCGTTATGGCTGCACGTAGGTTGCTCGCTTCCCCATAATTTCCTTTTACGATTAGATCTTCAAGACTTTCATTCTCAACCACTATCTCCAAGTTACGTTCAGGAATTCGCTGCGTTGCATCAGCAAACTGTACTAACCAGCGTTTTTTACCAGCAATTTCCTGTATATCATTAGTTAGCACACCGATACGATCTGGTGCGGTTTTTATTCGAACTCTATCACCTGGTTTCATGATATTTATTGTATTGTTGCTTAAGCAAGAGCATCCCTTATTAAGTTGGCAACTTTTGTTATGTCAGTCATATCTAAACCTCCAACTTCTTGTGTATAAATAGGTTACCGCCTTCATAGTATCCATTCCCAAATGCTCCCAGATTAACACATCACCAGCATCATCTATAAAGGAAAAAACTAGCGCAATGTACATGGCGAAACTTCACATTCAAGTTGTCGTTCGTATTGATAATTATCCAGGCCATTTTTGCAAATGTTGAGTTGCACCGAAAAATAATCCTATAACAATCAAGATATGCATTAGCCATAGACCCATCAAGAGCCGCCTAATGTTTGATAACATTGATCGAAGTCATCACAACAAGGATCATTGCAAATCCTGGGTCATATTTTAATGCAATTCAATATCATTCTTACCCTCAACTGAATTATTGCTTTTATTCATTATCGTTTATGTAACACTATACCAGTGTCCCAAGCACTATCTCTCCACGTCGAATCCAGTTAATTCCTGTGCCGAGTACTTTTTCTCCTGAACTAGATAATAGTTTCACATAAGCTCCAAGCTGGGACTTGTAGTTGC
>JAUUZN010000174.1 GCA_030589945.1 Gammaproteobacteria bacterium
AGCTACTGGGGCTTGAAAACGAACAACGTATTCTTAGGAGTTTGAGTTTTTCTCAAACTCCATTAATTAGTATAAATCTTTGATGTCAGTCTGACAAGACGTTTTCAAAAAAAGACCGTTCAGGTTTGAATACCTGAACGGTTTCTTAATTAATTACTTTTTATTTAACAACACCAGAAATGATAGCCTGTTTAACCTCAGCCACTGCCTGGGTCACATGTATCTCACGTGGACAGGCTTCAGTGCAGTTGAACGCTGTTCGGCAGCGGAAAACACCTGATTCATCGTTAAGAATCTCAAGTCTTTGCTCAGCGGCTTGGTCGCGGCTGTCAAAGATAAAACGATGTGCATTTACAATTGCCGCTGGGCCTACGTAAGTGTCGTCGCTCCAAAAAGTGGGGCAAGAAGTTGTGCAGGCTGCACATAAGATGCACTTTGTAGTGTCATCAAAACGAGCTCGATCTTCGATGCTCTGTAATCTTTCCTTTCCATCTTCAGGGATGTCATCATTGATCATGAAGGGTAAAACAGATCGATAGGATTCAAAGAAAGGTTCCATATCCACAATCAAATCTTTTACCACAGTTAGACCAAGAATGGGTTCAACTGAAATCGTGTTGCTATCAATATCTTGCACTAAAGCTTTGCAGGCCAACCTATTAACACCATTGATTCGCATCGCATCTGAACCGCAAACACCATGAGCACAAGATCGTCTGAATGAAAGAGTCCCGTCATGATAATCCTTAACCTCTTCTAATAAGTCCAGGATTCGATCTGTAGGGTCAACGCCATTTAATTCGTATGAGTCAAAAGACGGTTTGTTCCGTCCAGCTTCAGGATTATAGCGAAATACTTTTAAGGTAATATCCATGGCAGTCATCCTTTAATAAACCCTTTCTTTTGGTTCATATTTACCTAATTGAACTTCTTTGTAACCTAGCTTAACTCCGTCGTCTTTTAACCAGGCCAAGGTATGTTTGAGCCATTCTTTATCATTACGTTTTGGGAAATCTTCCCGGGCATGAGCACCGCGGCTTTCTTTTCTAGCGATGGCTGATTCCGCGGTAATCTCTGCTGAATCCAATAAACAACCCAGTTCCCAGACATTTAGCAATTCGGTATTAAAAACTTTACCCTTGTCTGTAACACCAACATTTTGATATCGAACTTTTAATTCCTTAATCTTTTCAACAGCTTCAGCCATGCCTTCTTCAGTACGGAAAACACCCACATGCTGCATCATCACTAATTTCATTTCTTTGGCTATATCGGCAGCGCTTTCTGAGTCATCGCTGTTCATAATATGGTCCACCTGCCTTTGTGTAAAATCAGCGGCATCTACAGGGAAATTAGGATATTCGGTTTTATTTGCATATTCTGCAGCTTTCTTTCCAGCTTGTTTGCCAAAGACAACAATGTCTAACAAAGAATTTGTTCCGAGGCGGTTAGCTCCATGTACGGAAACGCATGCAACTTCACCAGCAGCGTAAAAACCAGGCATGACGGTGTTTTTATCATCTATCACAACCTCAGCATTTACATTGGTAGGAATGCCTCCCATTGCGTAATGGGCAGTGGGTTGGACGGGCATCGGTTGTTTTACGGGGTCAATCCCCAAATAAGTTCGGCAGAAATCAATGATATCCGGTAATTTACTCAATATCTCTTCAGCTGTAGTCACATAGGGAGTGCCATCAGGATTCAGTCGTCCATCTGATTTTGCATATTTATTGACGACATCAGGGGTGACATCTAAATACATATGACTTTCTTTATTCACCCCTCGACCATCTCGGGCTTCAATATACATAGCTCGGCTGACCACATCTCGAGAAGCTAAGTCTTTTGCATTTGGCGCATATTTATCCATCAAACGTTCGCCCTCGCCGTTGATCAATACGCCACCCTCGCCGCGTACACCTTCAGTGATCAAAATACCTAGTTTCTTGATACCAGTGGGGTGGAACTGGAAGAATTCCATATCCTCCATCGGTATCCCTTTTCGAGCAGCGATGGCCACACCATCACCAGTATAGGCATACGCATTCGAGGTTACTTCCCAAATGCGTCCGTGCCCACCCGTCGCGAAGATTACAGTCTTTGCATGGTAAGTATGCAATTCGCCAGTCGCTAGATCAACCGCAACTACTCCGGCTGTTTTGCCATCTTCAATGATCAAGTCTAGGACTTGGTATTCGTCATAAAATTTAACTTCATTCTTTACACATTGTTGGTAAAGGGTTTGTAAGATCATATGACCGGTGCGATCGGCTGCATACGCGGCGCGAGTGACGGGCCTATTGGTTTCTTTGTTCATATGCCCACCGAAGGGGCGTTGATTTATTTTGCCATCTTTTGTTCGTGAGAAAGGTAAGCCCATATGCTCCAATTCATAAACTATCGGAATGGCTTCTTTAGCCATGAATTCGATCGAATCTTGGTCGCCCAGATAGTCGCTACCCTTAACTGTGTCATAGGTATGCCATTCAACGCTGTCTTTTTCTAAATTTCCTAAAGCAGCACCGATGCCACCTTGGGCTGCTCCGGTATGTGAACGAGTTGGGTATAGTTTACTGATAACAGCAGTGTCGGCGCTGCGAGAAGCATACAAAGCGGCCATCAAACCAGCGCCCCCAGCACCCACGATCACAACTTCATGTTGATGATGTTTGCTCATTGTTAATCTCCTAGGTCAACATCTCGGGTCGTGCACCAGCTATGATCGCAAGGGCACCGATCCCACTAACGGCTAGCCATAACAGGATCAAGAGCCAATCGGCGATCTTGCGGCCTTTTAAGGAATGGATGAAATCGATACTTACATTTCGTAAACCATTCACACCATGGGCAAAAGTAAAGGTGAGCAATAAAACATCATAAACTTTCCAGCCCCAAATTGCCCAAATGTCTTGAACATAAAAGATGTCAATATTATGAACGCCGACAATAACATCCTTGATCAATACGTGTATCCAAACTAAGGGAAGGAGGGCAATTGCACTATACCGCATCCATTTCCAGGAAGTAATTTCGAAATTCTGTTGCTTTTTGAATTTTTTAACTGTTGTAGTCATCATTTACCTCCTAATCACCTAAATGTTTGATCATGTTGCTTGCCATTATCACAGCTGCGGGCAACCAAATTAGGATACTAACGATCAATGTGGTTTTGGCAGCTTTTCTTTGTTTACTAATTGTCCAGGCCTCAGGTTTTTTAAGGTCAAGATAGGCAACTCTTAAACCATTCACGCCATGATAAACAACTGAGAAAACCAAGAATATTTCTCCGATCATGAAGGCAGGAAGGCGATATAGTATGACAGCATGTTCATAAAGTGGGGGGTAATAATAGGCCGCGGCGGTATCCACAATATGGATTGTAAGGAAGAGCAAAGTGCCCAGCCCAGTTATCCTATGGAGCATAAAAGCTGTTTGGCCTTCACGCCCTTTATATTTCAGGTACCCAGCTAAGCTTGTTTTCAATGAGGTCATGAAAGTTGTCATTGGGTAAAGCTCCTTGATTAGTTAATTAGAAAATAGTATTTATTACAAAATGGACAGGTTTTAGCCTGTCCATTTTGTCTCTATTATTTTATATCTCCATCTGCTTGATGAGTTCATCACCAAATTCCGAGCATTTCACTTTAGTTGCTCCGTCCATCATTCGGTGGAAGTCATAGGTAACTGTTTTAGCAGCAATCGCTTTTTCCATCGCAAAAATAATAACATCTGCGGCTTCGTCCCAGCCCAAATACCGGAACATCATCTCGCCAGATAAGATCACAGAACCAGGGTTGACAACATCTTTGTCCGCGTATTTAGGAGCGGTGCCGTGAGTGGCCTCAAAAATGGCTAAGCCGGTGTCATAGTTGATGTTTCCACCAGGGGCGATACCAATGCCACCAATTTGGGCGGCCAAGGCATCTGATAAGAAATCACCATTTAGGTTCATCGTGGCTAAAATATCAAAATCCCTTGCTCGAGTGATTGTCTGTTGGAAAACAATATCTGCAATCACGTCCTTTATCAAGATCTTGCCTTCTGCAAGAGCTGCGTCTTGTTCAGCGTTAGCTGCGTCTTGGCCCTTGTCGGCTTTTGTGCGTTCCCATTGAGCCCAGGTGTAGATTTTGTCGCCAAATTCTTTCTCAGCAATTTCATAACCCCAATTCATGAAGGCACCTTCTGTGTACTTCATGATATTACCTTTATGGACTAATGTGACGCTTTTGCGTCCATATTTAATTGCATAATTGATGGCTGATTTGACAATGCGTTCTGTGCCTTCCTTTGAAACTGGTTTAAGTCCAAAGCCAGAACTGTCTGGGAAGCGAATTTTCGCATATTCTTCAGGGAAATTTTCTTTTAATAAAGCTTTGAATTTCTCGTTTTCTTCAGTGTCGTTTTCAAACTCAATTCCAGCATAAATATCTTCGGTGTTTTCTCTGAAGATAATCATATCTACATATTCAGGATGTTTTACAGGGGAGGGGACACCTTTGAAATACATCACAGGTCGAACACAAGCATACAGATCAAGCAGCTTACGTAATGCAACGTTTAAAGAGCGGAAGCCACCACCGATGGGGGTTGTTAGGGGGCCTTTAATACCGACTAAGAATTCGTTGAAAGCTTTTACTGTTTCATCTGGCAACCAGTCACCAAAATTATCAAAAGCTTTTTGTCCAGCATAAACTTCCATCCAATTTATTTTTCTTTCCCCACCATACGCTTTCTCTACGGCGGCATCTAACACACGAACAGAAGCTGCCCAAACATCTCGGCCAGTGCCATCACCTTCAATGAAAGGTAAGATCGGATTGTTGGGCACATTTAAAACACCATCTTTAATGGTGATTTTTTCGCCACCCTCGGGAACATTAAGAATCGAATAGGTCATTTTGTTTAAACTCCAATTAATTAATTATTGTAAAAAAGCAAACGTATTATACCGCGTACGGGGCTAAAGATAGATTAAAGAATCTAATTTATGCTGTTTTTATATTCTCCAAATTCATCCTATTTATTGGTATGTGAAAAAAAATAGACTTACAATTATAATAAAAAAATAATGGTTTAATAGAATGAATATATAATCAATTATTATTCTTTAAAATTACTTGGAGAATTTATGACAGCGGAAAAAATAAATAAATCAGATCCTTTTGAGATTAAAACAATTGCTTGGCACAGCCTTGAGGCTAAGGAGGTGCTAAGAAAACTTAATAGTTCTAAATCTGATGGTTTAAGTAAGGAAGAGGTGGAAACCCGAAGAATGGTTTATGGATTAAACAAATTAAAAGAAGCGCCCCCAACAAGTTTCTGGACAATGCTATGGGCTCAGTTTAATGATTTTGTGATCTGGTTATTAATTATCGCATCTGTGATCTCAGCCTTTTTATCTGAATGGGTTGAAGCGAGTGCGATCATGGCAATTGTAATCCTGAACGCTATAATGGGAATTATACAGGAACGCAGAGCAGAAGAAGCCATGGCAGCTCTGCGGCAACTGGCGGCTCCTGAAGCTCAGGTGCTAAGGAATGGACATCATTTAGTCGTTCCCTCACATGACCTGGTACCGGGTGATATTGTCAGCGTAGAAGCAGGTAATTTTATACCTGCAGATATTCGACTATTAGACTCTATTAATCTTAAAGTTGAAGAAGCAGCCCTTACCGGAGAATCGGTTCCAGTACAGAAAACCGATGATGTACTGTTGGCAGAAAATTCTTCTTTAGGCGACCGAATAAATTCTGGTTTTATGGGCACCTTAGCAAGTTATGGCCGAGCG
>JAUUZN010000035.1 GCA_030589945.1 Gammaproteobacteria bacterium
CCATCTCGAACTCAGAAGTGAAAATATTCAGCGCCGATGATAGTTTGGGGTTTCCCCATGCGAAAGTAGGTCATTGCCAGGCTCTTATTTAGGAAAGAAGGCTCACCGGAAGGTGGGCCTTTTTTTTTGGCTGTTTATAATGACAAAGATTGTTTGATTTATAGTTTTTTCATTGATGTTTGTTACAATTATTTCTTGAGATAGATGAATGTTACTTGTTTTTCGCAGTAAATTAAGTTCTAGTCTAATTTTTTATAAAGGAGTATTGAAATGTCTGCATTAGTAAAGATGACACAGAAATCAAAATCAAGAAATGTGTTTGTTATGTATTCTTTTCCAATAATGATATTTTTCCTCACTCTTTCCGCAAATACAATTGCAGAAACTGAAACTATAGATAAACCTGAAACCGTGAACGGTATTTCTAATTACGTAAAATATAATGAGAATTTTGCGAGTTCCGGACAACCCACCGTCAGCGAATTTAAATTAGTGAAAGAATCGGGAGTAGAGCAGGTTATCTATCTTGCATTTAATAATAATCATACCGCCATTAAGGATGAAGACCGAGTTGTTATAGAATTAGGTATGGATTATATCCATATCCCAATTGATTTTAGAAATCCTACGTTGCGAAACTTTCAGACCTTTTTAGCCGTTATGGAACGCTCACCAGTGAATACTTTGTTGCATTGCCAAGTTAACTATCGGGCATCGACATTCAGTTTTTTATATCGAGTGATCTATTTGAAAGAACCGGTTCATGTGGCGAAAGAAGCTCTTGATTCTGTCTGGGAACCTAGCCCTATCTGGTTTGAATACATCAAGGATGTACTGGCGCATTATTCAATTGATTATGACTGTGAGCAATGTGACTGGGGGGCGAATGATCTGATGAATAAATCTTCCGATACAACCCCCACAAAGAAATGAAAGAGACTTGAAAATTAGCGCCCTTTAAACACAGCATCTCTGCGTTCAAGAAAAGACATGACTCCTTCTTTGGCATCTTCACTTTGTGCAACAGGTACTAATTTTTCAAAAAGTTGTCCCATAGCGACACTTTCCCCTTGGAGTGTTGCTGTTCGAGAGGAACTTAGACTTGCCTGAACTCCAAGTGGAGCAACGCTTGATATTTTTTCAACCATTTCGATGGCGGCAAGATGAATGTTTTCCATAGGTTCAATCTGCTGAACGAGTCCAAACCGATAGGCATCGTCGCCACTAAATTCATCACCGGTCATTAAATATCGTTGAGCATTTCCCCAGCCTATTTGCTGCGGTAGTCGTACTGTGGCGCCGCCGCAGGGAAATATGCCTCTTTTAACTTCTATTTGTGCTAGACGACTGTCAGCCGTTGCTAATCTGATGTCTGTATTGAGAAGTAGCTCAACGGCAACCGTAAAGCAAATACCATGGATGGCAATGACCAAAGGTTTGGTTAATCGCTCACCAGTAATTCCAAAAGGGTCAATCTCTCCTTCTCCTAATGGCATTCCGTCACCACTGGCAAAAATAGGAGCCCATTTTTCAAGCTCTAAACCTGCGGTAAAATGATCGCCTTCAGCAACCAACAATCCACATCGAATATCCGAATCGTGCTGTATTCGATAATAGGCTTTAGCTAAGGTGCTATACATCTGGGGTGTAAAAGCATTGTACTTTTTAGGCCGATTAAACATCATCACCAAACAATGTTTACGTTTAAATACGACAAGGTGCTCATCACTGGCTGGTTGTGAAAACATTTCAGTTAAGATCATTTTTTGGATCCTTATAGTGTTTTAGTCTTGTACATTTTTATATGAGTCAGAACCATGCCTCTTGCATGTCGTAACAGGTCATGTCCATTTCTGATAAAAGCGTCAAAGGATGATGAATTTCAGGTAATTCCCATCGAATAAAATATTCAGCAGCCTGACACTTACCTTTCAAGTAACTCTCTTGGTCGGCATTCTCTTTTAAATGAGTGAGTTGATGATGGGCAATGATACTCTGCTTTAGCCATAACCAGGATACAACAACTTTGCCAAAACAATCTAAATAAAGGCTAGCGTTGGCGAGAGTAATATCCGGACCTTTGTTCTGTAGAGCGAGTCCTAAGTGCTGTGTGACCTTAAACAAATGCTCGATGGCTTTATTGAAAATAGGAGCAAGCTTATTGAGACTTGAAAGGGATAGTGCTTCTTCAAGAGTTTCCTTCAATAAGGACTGTAGTTGAATGAATCCTTGGCTGTTTTGTAGCCAAAGTTTCCTTCCCAATAGATCGAGAGCCTGTATTCCATGAGTGCCCTCATGTATAGGATTAAGTCTGTTATCGCGATAACATTGTTCAACGGGATATTCTCTTGTATAACCAGAACCACCAAGAACTTGAATGGCGAGATCATTTGCCTTTGTGCCATAACTTGATGGAAAAGATTTAACCACTGGTGTCAGTAGATCTAGAAGCTGAGCAGCATTGTTTTTTTCGTCATCATCTGTTGATGCCTCAGCGACATCCATGAGTTTTGAAGCGTACAGACAAAGAGCTAAGCTTCCTTCAACATATGATTTTTGGGCAATGAGCATGCGTCTAATGTCAGCATGTTCAATGAGCATAACCGGTTTGCTTGTTGGGTTCTTGTTAGAAGGAAGTCGTCCCTGTGGTCTATTTTTTGCGTATTCCAAGGAACTTAAATAACCACGATATCCAATCATCGCAGCACCTAAACCGACACCTACTCGTGCTTCATTCATCATCATGAACATGTATTTTAATCCATGATGTGGTTGACCAATTAAATATCCATGACATTGATCATTCTCACCAAAATTTAAGACAGTCGAAGTCGTACCCTTGTATCCCATTTTGTGGATTAGACCTGCGAGAGCAACATCATTGCGAGTTGTCTTAGTACCCTTGGCATCAATTAAATGCCCATCAACTAAAAATTTTGGAACAATGAACAGGGAAATACCTCTGACACCCTGCTCAGCACCCTGTATTCGGGCGAGTACGAGGTGAATGATGTTTTCACTCAGATCGTGATCACCACCAGAGATGAACATTTTTTGACCTTTAATTAGGTAATGTCCATCTTCCTGTAACGTTGCTGAGGTGGATAAATCACCTAAAGAAGAGCCGACTTCAGGTTCTGTTAGGGCCATGGTACCAAATGATTGTCCCAACAATAGCTGTTCGAGATATTGTTTCTTTTGAACTTTTGTTCCAAAATTTGCTATCAGATTTGATGCGGCAATTGTTAAAAATGGATAACCCGCAGTCGATGGATTTGCGCTAAAGAAAAAACTTTGGCAAGCAGATGAAATGACTGCTGGAAGTTGCATCCCTCCATCTTCAAAAGTATGTCTTGCAGCGATAAACCCTGCTTCGGAATACTGAGTGAGCGCTTCTTTGACTTCTGGAATGATGGTAATCGTTGAACCGTCAAAATGAGGCTCATTTTGGTCGGCTTTAGAGTTATGACTGAGAAAATATTTTTCAGCCAATTTCTCGGCAGTGTCAATAAAAGCGTTAAAACTCTCTCGATTATGTTCATCAAACTGCGGCAGATTCGTTAAAGACTCGGCATCAAGAAAGTCATAAAGTAGAAAATTTAGATCTCTTCGCGAAAGTAGTTGTTCCATGGGTTTACCATTTAAAAGTTTCTAAATTAGGAGTACTGATTATGAATTATCTCAAACAATTTTTAAAGTGTAGTTGATTGCTTGCTTGGAGTTAATTTATCTTAAATGCTATTATCTAGACAAAAGATGCAATCAAAAGGGATATTGTAAATGCCAGAAATGCTGATTGAATTAAAAAACTTTATAGGATTTATTGTTAAGCGATTCAGTAACGATAAGTGCTCATCGGTTGCAGCCGAATTAACCGTGACGACTTTACTCGCACTGGTCCCCTTAGTGACATTGTTTTTTTCAATCCTATCAATGGTTCCAAACTTTCAAAATATGGGAGTTCAGATCCAAGGGATTATATTTGAGTACTTTGTTCCTGCAACGAGCGAATCGGTGCAACAATACCTTTTAGAATTTGTATCTAAAACAAAGAGTATGAGTTGGATAGGTTCTTTGATGTTGCTTGTTACCGCACTGATGATGATGAGAACAATCGATTCAAGTTTTAATAACATTTGGCAAATCAAACGGACACATTCTGCCCTTAAAAAGTTTCTAATCTACTGGGCGATCCTTACTCTGGGACCATTGCTTTTAGGATCAAGTCTTGCGATAACGTCTTACCTAGCTTCTATTAAGCTGTTAACAGATGCTGTTCAAGGAACCAGTCAGTGGTTGACTCTCGGCTTACCGTTTGTTTTGGAAACCATCACCTTTGGACTCATCTTCTTCGTCATTCCAAATCGCAAAATTCGGGTAAAAGATGCTTCTGTAGCAGCACTAGTGACTGCCGTTTTATTTGAGTTTGCTAAATATGGATTTACCGTATTTGTAAAATATTTTTCTACGTACCAGGTGATTTTTGGTGCTTTAGCAAGTATTCCAATATTTATCATCTGGCTTTATCTTAGCTGGAATATTGTTTTACTAGGTGCAGAAATCTGCCATGGATTATTTAGCTACAAGATCCAGAAAAACACACTCTCTATGAATTCTTTTATAGAAACAATTCGAGTGCTTGATGAATTGTCATCTCAACAGGATAAAGAGTCACTTACTCAACACAAGAGCGTAGAAGTATCAGCAAACAACATTCAATGGTTAGAACAATTGGTTGATGTTGGGATTGTTGCGAAGTTAGAAGATCAATCATACTGTCTAAAAATATGCCAGTCAGATATTGACTACCAATTAATTTATAACGTTGCACAAGGGCGTTTGCCTAATATTGATGAGTTACAAAATAGTGGATTTAGTGACGATCGGATTAATCAATTGTCCATGCTAATAGAATCTTTTGATGAATTGTTAGCGACCAAATTAATCAGCGAGCAATTCAGATAATAGTTGAGCATCCAGAGGACTTAATTCATGTTCTAGAGCGATGGATTGAATGGATGATAGTCCTTTGAGAGCTGCCACCTGGTTCATATCCTGACTATAGGCAGCAACATAGGAATCATATCCTTCATTTGATTGACCATTATGAATAATGGAATCCCAAATAATTTTTGGATGTACCTGTTGATTCAACCAATCAAGGAAGTTCCCTTGCCTAGGTCTTGATAAATCGGCATAGAATTGTTTTGAACGTTGATTTGTCCTCGCAATATCACCACCCATAAATCCTGGAAGCATCGTTGCTGGTCCAGAAAATGTACTCACATCTAATGCTGTTTCGGCCATATCACTTCCAAGATGCGGGCTTGCAATACTAATTAAACGAATAACATTCTTCAACACATGTCTGACCAGTGCTGTACGCGCGACGACTCCTCCTGCAGAGTGACCCACAAGTGTTATTTTTTCATCAGGATATTTATCACCAATTGCATTAACCACTTTGGCGAGAAGATCACTTTGAAGTAATATTGGTGCTTCTGAGGGTAGGTCAACAACAAGCATGTTCTTGTCACCATGGCTCGCTTTTAGGTCTTTCAAAAATAACCGTCCATCAGCGTAAACGAGGTAGGCACCCGTATGTTGCCATCCAGAGGATTGCAACTTTTGGATTACACCGCTTGCTGACCAGGTATTTGTATCAGATAAGTAACCATGAATTAAAAGAACAGTATCGGCTTTTGATGTGATGGAACTCATCATCAATGTGATTACAAATATCAGTTGAGACATAACACGCATGTTAAATACCCCGTTAAAATAAAAAAGGGGGATAACGGTTAAGTTATCCCCCAGTGCAATGAAAATTTTTTTATAGGGAAAAAAATGTCATTGCCAGACCTTCAAAACCAATGAAGCGATTATATTAGCAAAATCTAATATAAGCAACTAAAAGTTAAATAAAAATAATAAGTTTATAATCCTAGATTAGGGGAGTTTATCGATGAAGAAGGTACTTATTCTCAAATTTAATAACTCTGAGTGGCAAACTATCGCTAGATAACTTGCATACAGTTGTAAACTAATCCCAGATGGGACTTTAATTCACTTCCACTGTCATTAGTTTCTAGGTAAAATTGTCTTAATATTTTATATAACAATGATTAATTAAATGACTGATTCAAATTCCGCGACTCCATCCAATTTTATTCGCCAGATCATCGACAATGACATCGCTAATGGCAAAAATGATAGTAAAGTTCGCACTCGATTTCCTCCAGAGCCCAATGGTTATTTACACATAGGCCACGCAAAGGCAATTTGTCTTAATTTTGGGATTTCAAAGGACTATCAGGGCACTTGTAATCTCCGCTTTGATGATACTAACCCAGCTAAGGAAGAAGCTCGATATGCCCAAGCCATTAAAGAAGATGTTACCTGGTTAGGCTTTAAATGGAACGAGCTTTTACATACATCGGATTATTTTCAGCAGTTGTATGATTATGCATTAATTCTGATCGAGCAGGGTGACGCCTATGTTGATGCCTTGAGTGCAGATCAAATTCGTGAATACCGAGGACATTTGACCAAAGTTGGCAAGAATAGTCCTCATCGAGATCGTAGTATTGAAGAAAACCTCGATATTTTTAAACGTATGAAAGCAGGGGAATTTGCTGACGGCGAATATTTGCTTAGGGCTAAAATTGACATGAGCTCACCGAATATGAATATGCGAGATCCAGCGGTATTTCGCATACGGCATATTGAGCACCATAATACAGGTAATGATTGGTGCATCTACCCCATGTATGATTACGCACACTGTATGTCGGATATGCTTGAAAGTATTACCCACTCACTCTGTACACTTGAATTTGAAGATCATCGACCTCTCTATGATTGGTTTTTAGACAAACTTCCTGTTCCTTCTCATCCACAACAGATTGAATTTTCTCGCCTGAGTCTTGAACACACTGTTACCAGCAAACGTAAGTTAAAACAATTGGTTGATGACGATGCTGTAGATGGTTGGGATGATCCTAGAATGCCCACTCTGTCAGGTATGCGCAGACGAGGTTACACGCCTGAGTCAATTAAAGATTTTATAAGTCGAGTTGGGGTCACTAAAAGTAGTAATACTGTTGAGATGAGTCTATTAGAAAGCTGTATCCGAGAAGATCTCGGGCAGCGATGCGCTCGAGTAATGGCCATTACAAATCCTCTTAAAATTATATTAACTAATTACCCTGAGGATCGGGTTGAAATGATGAATGCTCCATTTCATCCTCAAAAACCAGAACTAGGTAGTCGAGAATTACCCTTTACTCGAGAATTAATTATTGATCAATCTGATTTTATGGAAGAGGCTAATAAAAAATACTTTCGTCTTAAACCAGGTGGCTCTGTTCGATTGAGATATGGCTATATTATAGATTTTGAGAGCGTAATCAAAGATGATAGCGGCAACATTGTCGAAATTCGCTGCACTTACGATCCTGAAACAAAATCAGGGCAAGATAAAAGTGGTCGTAAAGTTAAGGGTGTTATTCATTGGTTATCTGCAGAGCAGGCGAAACCAGCCGAAGTGAGACTCTTTGATCGACTCTTTACGGAGGCTACACCTGATGTGGGCCATGGGGATCAAAGTTTTACTGATTTCATTAATCCTCATTCACGAGAAATATTCACAAATGCAATGGTAGAGCCATCATTGTTTGATGCAAAGCCAGGAAGTTTGTTCCAATTCGAGCGACAAGGATATTTTGTGGCCGATGCCAAGGATCATAAGCAATCGGAAAAGCTAGTGTTTAATCGTACGGTCACACTACGTGATACCTGGGCAAAAATAGCGAAATAAATTGACGATATGGAAGAAGCAAAGCGACAAGAATATCTAAAAGCGATGGGCGTTCCTTTGTGGGAACTCAGGGACGCAAAATCTGAATCTTCAGACGTTAACAACCTTACCGAGAAGACAGAAGAAGTTAGCACCATTTTCGTTGATTCTGATGTTCTTGAAAATCGAATAGAATTAGATCATTCAGTAACACATCAAGAACTAGACACTCAACCGACAAACATAACGACACAAACCATGCATTCATCTACAGAATCTACATCACAACATCAAGAACCATCAGAGGGATTGAAACCATTACCGGGCCTGACATGGCTCAACGGAGGCAGCAAAAATGGTCTCTTAGTTGTTCTTTCTAATGATAGAAAGGTTTTAACCAACGAAGAGCGTCAACTGATGAGTAAAATGCTCAATGGAATTAAATTTCTGCCATCAGAGACTGGTTTTGCTTCTGTCAGTGAAAATATCAATGATTCTTCACCAGAGTTTACTTTAAATTCTATTAAAGCAATTCTAGCCTTCGGGCAGGATGCCGGAAGACATCTGGTTCGAACCTCTGGCGCTAAAATGGTTGCTGGAACTGAGGTGTTTACACTTGATAATAAAAACATCGTAATTACCTTACATCCAAATGATTTGTTAGCTGAACCCGAATTAAAACCACAGGCTTGGAAAGATTTAAAACAATTGCTCGAATTCTTCAAAGACTAGTTCATGCTGAAATCCACATTAGAAAATAAGCTTAGTTTTGGGGCGATGACGACCGATACTCTAGTGGATGTACTACTAATTGAGCATCGAGCATACTCTAAGGGTTGGACTGAACAGATGTTTAAAGATTGCCTCAAAAGTAATTATCTCTGCAAAGTTTTATTGTCTGAAGGAAAAATAATCGGTTATTTCATCGTACAAATTGTTCTTGATGAATATCACATTTTAAATTTGTGCGTCGATCCTGACTCTCAGAGAAATGGCCTAGGTCTTTATCAATTATCCCATATAAAAGACTGTGCAAATGAACAAGAGATAAATCGGATATTACTAGAGGTGAGAGTGAGTAATGGAGGAGCTAAAAAACTATACAGTAAGTTTGGTTTCCAGAGAAACGGATTGCGTAAAAAATACTATCCAGTTGATCTTAAAATATCTGCTGAGCGAGAAGATGCGCAATTGATGGCTTTGGAACTTGGCTACTGAAAGCATTTCTGTTCTAGTGTAGAACAGGTATAATCGCCTCAATTTTTCTATCACTAATCATTTTAAACGGTTATTTATGAGCGAACTCCTAGACAATATTCGTAAGAGACGAACTTTTGCGATTATCTCCCACCCTGATGCGGGTAAAACCACCATCACAGAAAAGCTATTGCTCTATGGTAATGCAATTCAGGTCGCAGGAACCGTAAAGGGGAGAAAAGCCTCTAAACATGCTACATCCGATTGGATGGAGATGGAAAAGCAGCGTGGTATATCGGTCACCACGTCGGTAATGCAATTTCCTTATAAAGGTTGTACGGTTAATCTCTTAGATACCCCTGGACATGCAGATTTTTCTGAAGACACCTATCGAACTCTAACGGCTGTGGATTCATCATTAATGGTCATTGATGGTGCCAAGGGTGTTGAAGGTAGAACCATTAAATTAATGGAAGTTTGTCGTCTTCGAGACACTCCAATTTTAACGTTTATCAATAAAATGGACCGTGACATTCGTGAACCCATTGAATTGTTGGACGAAGTTGAAGATGTTCTAAAAATCAAATGCTCGCCAGTCACTTGGCCAATAGGAATGGGCAAAGAGTTTAAAGGCGTTTACCACCTTGAAAAAGATTGTGTTTATATCTACGAAAGAGGTCAAGGACATACCATCCAAAAAGAACAGGTTATCCAAGGTCTTGATAACCCTAAACTGGATGAAATTTTAGGTGATTATGCCGATGAACTCCGTGAAGAACTTGAACTGGTGCGTGGTGCGAGCCATGAATTTAATAAGGACGAGTTTCTAAATGGTACTCTGACCCCTGTTTTCTTTGGTACGGCCTTAGGAAACTTTGGTGTTGATCACATGCTCGATGGATTGATTGATTGGGCACCAGAACCTCAAGGACGTGACAGTGATGTTAGAGAGGTCGCAGCTGTTGAGGAACAATTTAGTGGCTTTGTTTTCAAGATTCAAGCCAACATGGACCCTGCCCACAGAGACAGAATCGCATTTATGCGTATCTGCTCGGGACAATATACCAAAGGCATGAAGATGCATCAGGTGCGTTTAGCAAAAAATGTCACTATTTCAAATGCTTTAACCTTCTTCGCGGGAGAGAGGGAACACTTAGAAGAAGCTTGGCCTGGTGATATTATTGGCTTGCATAATCATGGGACCATTCAAATTGGTGATACCTTTACCGAAGGTGAATCGTTGAAATTTACTGGCATACCCAATTTTGCACCAGAGTTGTTCCGCAGAGTTCGATTGAAGGACCCATTGAAAAACAAGGCTCTTCTCAAAGGATTGGTACAATTGTCTGAAGAGGGTGCAACACAGGTATTCAAACCCATTAATAACAATGACATAATTCTAGGAGCGGTTGGAGTACTGCAGTTTGATGTGGTGGCACACCGTCTAAAATCAGAATATGGAGTTGATTGCATTTATGATAACATCAGTATCGCAACAGCACGTTGGGTGAGTTGTGATGATGAAAAAATGCTGCATTCTTTCAAAAATCGTGGTTCAGATAATTTGGCTGTTGATGGGGCGAATAATTTAACCTATCTCGCACCCACTCAGGTTAACCTAAGTTTAACCATTGAACGATGGCCTGATATTGAGTTCAGAGCTACACGAGAACACTAACGCTTATTTTACATAGATAAATGAGTACAGATAAACAAACATAGCTTTTAGAAAATACAGAATAGGAAAAATCGTTGGAATTATTTGATACTCACTGCCATTTAGACTCCCCTGTTTTTGATAAAGACCGAAATTTACTGATCAAAAAATCATTAGAGAATGGAATCAAAAACATCCTTATACCCGGTATTAAAAAAGACCAATGGCGATTAGTTCGAATGCATGTTGCCCTGAATAAAGGACTACATGCAGCCTTGGGGTTGCATCCTATGTTTATAAAAGAACACACCGAACAACATCTACATGATCTGAGCCTTGCTTTGAAACTACCTCCAATAACTGCTGTGGGTGAAATAGGGCTAGATTTTTATGACAAAGATTTGAATCGTGATAAGCAAGAAATATTTTTTCGCGCGCAGCTAAAACTTGCTATAGAAAATGAATTACCCGTTGTTTTACATGTGCGTAAAGCCCATGATGAAGTTCTTAAACATATTCGATTGATGCAGTTTTCTGAAGGTGGAATTGTGCATGCCTTTAATGGCAGTTTACAGCATGCAAAAAAGTACATTGCTAATGGATTTAAGCTAGGTTTTGGTGGCATGATGACGCATTCCCGGTCGGTTAAAATTAGGGAGCTCGCTAAAATATTGCCTCTTGAAGGCATCGTTCTCGAAACTGATGCGCCAGACATGGTTCCAGCTTCCAGTCAATCAAAACGCAATACACCCGTGCATTTGCTCGATATCTTTAATGCGTTTTGTAAGCTTAGACCTGAATCACCTGAAGAAATTGCAGAGATCACTACCCGTAATGCAAAAACAGTTTTGAGGCGGAATTAATACTGATTTTTTTAGTGAGTAAACAATAGGCACCATCTAATTTAGAAAAGGACTCTTTTTTGAATCAAATTCAGCAACCAAAACTTACCCTAGAAAGCCTATTGCAGCAGTTAATGGAAGCTGATTTTATCGATAAAAATCAACTTGCAGAAATTAGACTGAAGGCCAATCGACATCCTGATGCGCATCCAATTACTCAGATTGGAACTCTCGAGTTATTGACTCATTCGAAACCATTTTTAAAAATATCGGGTGAGTTTATCTCTGAATGGCAAGCTGAGCTGTTGGGTATGAAATATTTTCGAATCGATCCACTCAAAGTTGACGTTGATGCAATTGCTGCGGTGATGTCACTAAAATTTGCCCAACGCCACAACATATTATCTGTTCGGGAAGATGCTGATTCAATTACAGTTGCAACATCAAGACCTGACGACGTGGAATGGGTCAGTGGTCTTGAGCATGTCACTCAAAAAACAATTAAACTGGTCTTTGCTGATCCAGATTCTATTCGACGATATACCAAAGAGTTTTATTCTATATCCAGCTCTGTAAAAAATGCCTCTCAGACAGACTTTGGGGACTCATCGGTAAGCAATTTAGAGCAACTGGTGGAATTGGGTAAGACGGGTGAGCATGATGCAAACGATCAACATATCATTCGTGTTGTTGATTGGATCCTTTCTTATGCATTTGAACAGCGTGCCAGTGATGTCCATATTGAGCCACGACGTGATGTAGGAAAAATTCGATTCAGAATCGATGGTGTATTACATAATGTCCATGAATTACCTATTTCAGTGATAAAGGCGGTGATCAGCCGTTTAAAAATTCTTGGACGAATGGATGTAGCGGAAAAACGTCGACCCTTAGATGGGCGAATAAAAACTAAGAATCTTGATGGTGACGAAATAGAGTTGCGTCTGTCTACCATGCCGACAGCATTTGGCGAAAAATTTGTCGGTCGTATATTTGATCCCACGGTTTTACTTCAAGATTTTAATAAGCTTGGAATGGAAGATAGTGATCGTCAAAAGTGGCAAACCCTGATAAAACAACCAACAGGAATTGTTCTTGTCACCGGTCCAACAGGATCAGGAAAAACAACGACTCTTTACACCTCATTAAAATTGATGGCAACAGAAGCAGTTAATGTCTGCACTCTGGAAGATCCCATAGAAATGGTTGAACCGAGTTTTAATCAGATGCAGGTTAATCATGACATTGGTGTTGATTTCGCCAGTGGCATCCGTTCACTGCTAAGACAGGATCCTGACATCATTATGGTCGGAGAAATCCGGGATTCAGAGACGGCTGAAATGGCGGTACAAGCTGCGCTAACAGGACATTTAGTGATTTCAACACTCCATACTAATGATGCGCCACTGGCAATAACAAGACTGCTTGAAATTGGTGTACCGGGCTATCTAATCAATGCAACCTTGCTTGGTGTGATGGCACAAAGACTTGTTAGAATACTTTGTACCCACTGTAAAGAAGAGGTTAAGGTTGATGAGACAGAATGGAATAATTTTGTCATGCCTTTTGATATTGCTGTGCCTAAACACATTTTCAAGCCTGTAGGTTGTTTAGAATGTAGGAATAGTGGTTATCAGGGAAGGGCAGGCCTGTATGAACTGCTGATGGTGAATAAAAGTATTCGACAACTCATTCGTGATGGCGCCGATGCGAACGATATTCGTCAAACTGGACTCGACAATGGAATGCGTCAGTTACGCATCAGTGGAGCATTAAAAGTAGCTGAAGGGTTAACCACCATCGACGAAGTACTTCGAGTAGCACCTCCAAGAGAAGATGATTAGACGCCATATTCAATAATTCCTGAAATAATCCTAGACATTCAGAGGACTTACTTTTAATCTTCACTCCTTGTAAATTTAGGCACTCTTTTAGGTACTCTTTTAGGTAAAAATAATATGCTCACCTTTTTAATGATCTCGGTTGCTTCAATCACGTTTTCTTTGCTCTGTTATCTCTCCATATTTATTCTTAATAGAAAAGCCGGTATCTTTAACGGCAAACAAATGATTGTTTTGATCGTGGGTATTTCTGCAGATATATTGGGTACAGCAATGATGTATTCACTTTCAACGGAAGTTAAGTTCGATTTACACACCATCAGCGGCTATCTAGCCCTTAGCTTAATGCTTGCAATGGGTCTCTTTGCTTCCTATGCACTACTCAAGAAAAATCAGACTATTCTTAAAAACTTTGGTCACTATTATTTTCCAGTACTCATTATCTGGATCTTAAGCTACGTTACAGGCGTTGTAGTCGGTCTGCAGAAGATTTCATAGCTTCTAATCAATTAGTACTGCGAAAGAGTCAACTTGTTAAATAGACGCTATCTGATCGCGCTTTTCTTGTAATGTTGCTAATGCAGAGTCAACTTCAAGCAGTTTAGTCCTTTCTTTATCCACCACTGCCTCAGGTGCTTTATCGGTAAACCCTGGATTAGAGAGTTTTCCAGATATACGCTTTTGTTCATTGGTGAGTTTATCGATGCCTTTATCGAGTCTTGCCAATTCGGCATCCTTGTCAATGAGCCCTTGCATCGGGATCAGTACTTCCATATTACCCGCTAATGCAGTTGCCGATACCGGTGCCTTTTCGCCATCTTCTAACCAGGTAATGGACTCAAGTTTGGCAAGTGTCGTTAAGAATTGTTGCTGAGATTGTAATTTTTGTGCATCCTGTTGATCACCCTTTGCAAAATAAACAGGAATTGGTTTAGCGGGTGATATCCCCATCTCACCACGAATGGTGCGAATTCCTATGATCACCTGTTTAACCCACTGGATATCATCCAGTGAATTTTGATCAATTAAATGCTCATTATATTCAGGGAACGCCTGTAAGATGAGGCTTGCCTGAGTATTTACTGTATTGGTTGTTAGAGGTTTAACTCTTTGCCAGATTTCTTCGGTGATAAAGGGCATAAAGGGGTGCAGAAGACGAAGTATAGAGTCCATTATATTAATAAGCGTTAGACGAGTACCTAGTTTCTCAGCCTCAGTTGCGGCATCACTGTATAAAACGGGTTTTGATAACTCAAGATACCAATCGCAGTACTCATTCCATGTAAATTCATAAAGAGTTTGAGCACAGAGATCAAATCGATATTCACTCAGGTGTTTTTCAAAACTTTGAATGGTTAATTGCAGTCTCGATGTGATCCATCGGTCAGCAAGGCTGTAGCAAACCTCTGAAGAATTAGAACCTTCAGTACTCAATTCATTCTCAGTATTCATTAAGACATAGCGAGCTGCATTCCAAATTTTATTGCAAAAATTACGATAACCTTCAACCCGATTAAGGTCAAAATTAATATCACGACTCGTTGATGCCATTGCACAAAATGTAAAGCGTAGGGCATCGGTTCCGTATGATTCAATACCATCAGGAAACTGCTTCCGGGTCTGCTTTTCAATCTTTGCAGCCATTTTAGGTTGCATCATGCCGGTCGTTCTTTTGCTCACTAGAGTTTCAAGCTCTATGCCGTCGATGATGTCAATGGGGTCCAGTACGTTGCCTTTTGATTTCGACATTTTCTGGCCATTGTCATCCCGTATTAATCCGGTGATATAGATTTCATGAAAGGGTACCTTATCGGTAAATTTGATACCCATCATGATCATACGAGCTACCCAGAAAAATATAATATCAAAGCCGGTGACTAGAACGCTGGTGGGTAGAAAAGTATCTAGATCAGGATTGTCATCTGGCCATCCCATGGTTGCCATAGGCCAGAGAGCTGAGGAAAACCAGGTGTCTAAAACATCGTCATCTTGGCGAAGAACAGTATCGCCTAAGTTATTCTCTTTGCGCACTTCATCTTCTGTTGCGCCTACATAAACATTACCCTGATCATCATACCAGGCAGGAATGCGATGGCCCCACCAAAGTTGTCTTGAGATACACCAATCCTGAATGTTGTACATCCATTGGTAATAGGTTTTATTCCAATTCTCAGGTACAAATTTTATCTGCCCAGATTCAACTGCTTCTATGGCGGGTTTTGCGAGTGTCTTAGCATCGACATACCACTGGTCAGTCAGAAGAGGTTCAATAATGGCATTACTGCGATCACCTCTGGGAACCATTAGTTTGTGAGGCTCAATTTTATCCATCAAATCTAGAGTTTCTAAATCAGTGATAATTTGTTTTCTTGCATCAAAACGATCCAGCCCTTGATATTGGGCGGGTGCATTATCATTAATTTCGGCATTCTCTGTGAGAATGTTGAGCATGGGAAGTTGATGACGTTTACCCATTTCATAGTCATTAAAGTCATGAGCGGGAGTAATTTTTACACAGCCAGTACCAAAGTCCATCTCAACATAATCATCAGCGATGATGGGTATTTCTCTGTCTGTCAGAGGAAGCTTAATCATTTTGCCAATGAGATGTTGGTAACGTTCATCATCTGGATGAACAGCAACAGCCTGATCACCTAACATGGTCTCAGGTCTGGTTGTGGCGACAACCAAGTATTCAAGACCATCAATGACTTCAACAAGCGGATATCTTAAGTGCCAAAGATGTCCTTGTTCTTCTTCATTGATTACTTCTAGATCTGAGACTGCGGTGTGAAATACAGGATCCCAATTAACCAATCTCTTACCGCGATAAATTAACTTTTCTTTATAGAGTCGAATAAAAACTTCACTAACCGCCGCGGATAAATTGTCATCCATAGTGAAGGCCTCGCGGCTCCAGTCGGGCGAATCGCCTAGCCGTCGCATTTGACGACTTATGGTATCACCCGATTCTTCTTTCCATTCCCATATTCGTTTTACAAATTCTTCTCGACCCAAATCTTGTCGGGTTTTCCCTTCAGCATTGAGTAATCTCTCAACGACCATTTGTGTTGCAATCCCCGCATGATCGCAACCCGGTTGCCATAATGTGTTATCGCCTTTCATTCGATGATATCGAGTGAGAGAGTCCATGATGGTATGTTGAAAGGCATGACCCATATGTAAACTACCTGTCACATTTGGAGGTGGAATGACAATGCAGTATGGATCCCCAGTACCTGAAGGTTTGAAAGAGTTATCGGCTTCCCATTGGGCATACCAGCTTTGTTCGATGTCATGTGGTGAATATGAAGTTTCCATGAATTTTATCTTTAAGTCTTTTTGTTTAATTAGGGGTTTAGTTTATGTTGGGACTATTGTAGTTCTGATGTTTATTGGTGATTAAGGTTGAGTTTATTGGCTAGTTCTCTAACCGAGATTTCATCAAGTAGAGAAAGCTCACTCATCAGATGTAATTTATTCTCTTCAATACTATTGTTGAGTAGCGTCAAAAACGCACCTGAAATTTGTGGCGGTAAATTATCCATAAGTAACATTTCAACTTTTTCCCAGCTCGCGTCTAACAATTGCTGTTCAATTGGAATGCCCGATTGTGAATATTGAGGTGTTAATTCTAGTTCTGTAGAGTCAGAATGCTGGTTTTCAATCTCTTGTTGTTGTCTATCAAGCTCACTATCAAGTTGATTTTCTTCTGCAGTGGGCACTTCAAAAAATTCATTAGTTGATGATGTGTTATTAGTCACTTCAGCAACAATCTCTAGCTTCTGAGAAAATTGTTGTTCTTTTTCATTAATAACTTCATCGAGTTCTGGAGGGTCATTAGAAACAAGCTCAGGAGAGTTCGCGGGTTGTTCATGTCTTGTACGAATGAGTTGTTGCTCAACGGTTTCTGTTGAATGAGCAGGATCGAGAGTCACTTTAATGTTGGGTAATAAATCTACGGGTTCATCAAGAATGGGTATCGTTTGATCTAAGGTGGGAATTTCTTGATTGAGTTCTGGTATTTCTTGATCAAGTTCTGGTATTTCTACAAACGCATTATTATTTGATGACCTTGTTACGAAATCTTTAGCTGAACCAAGAAAGTTCTTGAGACCCTCCAATTCATTTAAAACACCTGGTTTTTGTTTATCATCACTCATTTTTACAATTACTCTTAAGCCAAATAGTTTACTAAAGTTTACGTCTCAGATGATTCGCCCATTGTGACATTAAATCCAGAGCGACGATATAATTTATATCGCTCTCTAGCCTGTTCTTTCTGCTCTTCATCATCTGCGACTATTTCAATGATTGCCCGGAATCGGTTTGAATTTGTCGGGATAGTCGCGCCGATATTTAGTAGCGCATTATATCCAGACGATGGTATCGCATTGGTAGACAGAAGCACTGTCGCCGTTGACTGATAACTTTCAGTATCCATGGAATAAGGGACAAACTTATCATGGCTATTCTGCCATAGCCTCTCATCAAGCTGTTCTAATAAAACTGTTTCGCTTCCTAGGACCAATACACGGTCATATTTCTTATATAGTTGAAGTAAATTCATATAGGCAAGGTCGATGATCGAACTCTTGCCATTTTGAAGAATGAATTCAACTTCACTCATTAATTCACTATCGAGCGATTAATGATGTACTGGGTCAATAATGGTACTGGTTTACCGGTGCCACCCTTGTCTTTACCTTTTTTCCAAGCTGTACCAGCAATATCCAGATGTGCCCATTGATATTTGCGTGCAAATCTTGAAAGAAAACAAGCCGCGGTAATACTGCCAGCAGCAGGACCACCGAGATTAGACATATCAGCAAAATTACTATCAAGCTGCTCTTGATATTCATCCCAAATGGGTAAGCGCCATGCTTTATCAGCAGCCTGATCGCCTGCATTTAACAGATCATGTGCCAGAGGATTATGATTACTCATTAAGCCTGACGCTTTATGGCCAAGTGCGACAATTACCGCTCCTGTTAACGTTGCGACGTCGATGACCACATCGGGATCAAATTTGCTGACATAAGTGAGAGCATCACAAAGAACAAGTCGACCTTCAGCATCAGTATTGAGTATTTCAATTGATTGTCCAGATAAAGACGTAACAATATCTCCAGGGCGAGTTGCTCTTGAGGATGGCATGTTTTCGGCTGCAGCGATAACCATCACTAAATTGAGAGGAAGTTCCATTTCGATGACGGCTTGCATTGTGCCGAATACTGAAGCGGCACCTCCCATATCAAATTTCATTTCATCCATTGCAGCACCTGGCTTTAATGAAATCCCGCCAGTATCAAAGGTTATACCTTTACCCACTAATACGATGGGTTTGCTATCATCATCTGCACCCTTATACTCTAATGTAATGAGCATGCCAGGCTGTTCACTGCCTTGAGAAACGGCAATAAAGGCACCCATGCCCATTTCTTTAATCTCAAACTCATCGAGTATGTGAACACTGACATTGTCATGTTCTTCTGCAAGCTCGGTCGCCTGATCAGCAAGATAGGTAGGTGTACAAATATTACCGGGTAAATTAGCTAAATTTTTTGCCAGTGAGACACCGCGAGCAACCGCTTCTCCCTGCTTTATTCCTTCCTCACCTTCGGTGAGTTCACGTCGTGTAGGAACATTAAAAATGAGTTTTCTAAGTGGTCTTCGTTCAGTGTCAGATTTTGTTTTGAGTTGATCAAAACTGTAAAGAGCCTCTTCTGAAGCTTCAACAGCATGCTTGACCTTCCACAAAGTATCACGTCCTTTTACATTCAGCTCAGATAAGAAACATACGGCTTCCATTGAACCGGTTTCATTAAGAGTCTTGATGGCCGTAGAAATTATTTTATGGTACTGAGCATCACCCAATTCACGTTCTTTACCACAACCCACAAGAAGAACGCGGTCGCTAAGTCCATTAGGTACATTATGAAGTAAGAGTACTTGACCTAACTTTCCCTCAAGGTCCCCACGTCGTAGGATATTACTGATGAACCCGTCGGCAATACTGTCTAGATGCTCAGCGGTACTGGTTAATTTACGTGGCTCAAATACCCCTAACACAATGCATGCAGTTCTTTGTTTTTCAGGATTACCACTTTTAACACTATATTCCATGAATACTCCAAGTTAATTTGATGTTGGTTTCGCCTAAGGCATTAATTGTGCTGGGTTTAGGTGAGATAACCTATAAAAAAGTTAGTTTAACTGAAAAAAATCAAAAAAGAAGGTAAAAATATACGTTTGATTGAATTATTTTGTCTATTAATTAACCGATTTGCTGAATTGATGATTTTTTATGAAAAATTAAAATGCTCTATTTGGATTCTACGGGGAATTAAATAGTTTAAAGCTAAGAAAACATCCGTGAATACAAGCTTAACTAGACAACGGTTAGACGACTGTTTATTCTATTAGCATCAAAGTTTTGTAGTACTCCATAGGATCTTTAAACGGTGATCATCGCACGATATTTAAATAAACAAGTCATTAAAACAATGACGCTAGTACTCATGGTGTTGTTGATGCTTTTTGTTGGTCAACGTTTTGTTCTTTATTTAAGTGGCGCAGCAAAAGGTCAATTTTCAAGTGATTTGGTACTCACTCTATTAATGCTACAAATTCCCGTTTTTGTAAGCTATCTAATGCCACTCTCGATGTTCTTGGCAATGTTGATCACGCTAGGCAAATTGCATACGGATAATGAAATGACGATAATTTCAGCCTGTGGAGTTAGCCAAACACAATTACTCAAATATTTTATGCCTTTTGCGCTTATATTAAGTGCTCTGACAGCTTATTTAACTTTATTTCAAGCACCTGTAGCTATTTTTACTCAGCAAGAACTTCTCAAAGAGCAAAAAAAGAGAGGAGACCTAAACCTGATAACTCCCGGTCGTTTTCAACAATCAAGTGATGGTTCTCGCATCATTTATGTTGAAGAAATGAATGGGAACCAGCAAATGAAGCGAATTTTTTTCGTGCATCAGGACGAAAGTGATGAATATGAGTTTTCATTATTGGTCGCTGAACAGGGACGGTATTGGAGTGATCTGAATCAACAAAATTTTTTAGTGTTAGAAAAAGGAAATCAATATCAGGGTAGTCCAGGCAGTAATACTTTAAGAACATTAACATTTGAACGTTATTTTATGGAATTAAAAAGTAATCAAAGTACATCGGTTGTGAGTAAATTAAAGGCTCTGTCTACAACTCATTTATTATCTGATCTAAATGCAGAAAATCAGGCTGAATTACAGTGGCGGATATCTGCACCTTTGTCAGTTCCATTGTTACTATTGTTAGCACTACCCTTAGCACGGGTTGCTCCAAGACAGGGAAAATTTGGACGTCTACTACCGGGTTTAATGATTTATATTGGTTATATGATATTGCTTCTAACGATGCGCAGCGGCATGGAAGAAGGCAATATACCACCATGGATTGGTACCTGGTGGGTACATTTAGGTCTTCTTATTTACGGCTTAAGTGAATTTCAACAATGGCGATGGTTGAAAAAAACATTGGCAGGATTTAAAACGCCTTCGACACAACAGGTGACACCGTAAAATGAAAGTTTTAGAGCGCTACATTGCTAAAACAGTGATCTTGGATACGCTCATGGTGCTGGTGGCGCTCATTTTGTTGCGTTCATTGTTCGCGTTTATGGATGAAGGCAGTAATATCGGCCGAGGTAATTATCAACTTATCGATGCACTCTATTTTATCACCTTGCAAATACCGGCACGTATCTACGAGTTTTTTCCAGTATCAGCACTTATTGGAGGGCTGGTTGGGATTGGTCGCCTAGCATCACATTCAGAGCTTATTGTGATGAGAGCCTCTGGGATTAGCTTGAAGTCTATCAGTGTCGCTGTTTTGAAAGGGACATTAGGATTGATGCTCATTGTCTTCATCATCGGAGAATTTATAACTCCAAAAAGTTCACAGCTCGCTAGACAGATGCAAACATTACTAATTTCTGGCGGAAATTTGGTGAAATCATCTCAAGGTGTGTGGGTTAAAAGTGAGAATAATTATATTCATATCCGAATCATATTACCGGAAGGACGTATGGAGGGAGTTACGCGTTTTCAGTTCCATGATCAGCAATTAAAAAGAATGATTTTTGCACAATCTGCAGTTTATCAAGATGATGGGCGCTGGTTAATGGAGGATGTAAAACAAACGTTTATTTCAGCAGATTCCATAACCAGTACAAGTGCCGATAGTATGCTTTGGAAAACTGAATTAAATCCAGAAACATTAGGTGTCGTTAGTTTGAAGCCTGAGGACCTCAATATACTAGGGCTTGCTGAGTATAATGAGTATTTAATCGAAAATGGATTGAACGCCACGCGCTATCAACTGGCTTTTTGGAAAAAAATATTACAACCCTTTGCAGTTGCAGTGATGATGTTTTTGGCATTATCCTTCATCTCAGGACCGCTTAGGACTGTGACGGTAGGAGCGAGAATTGTTATGGGAATGGTTGTTGGATTTGCTTTTAATATGCTATCCAACATATTTGGTCCGGTGAGTTTGATTTACCAAATGCCGGCAATTTTTTCCGCGAGTTTGCCCATCATACTCTTTGCTATTGTTGCTGCAGTGATGATGAAACAAGCGAGATAAAATTAACAAGATACGGGTTACGTATTAGCTATTTTTATCGATAACAATAATATTCGAATTTGATAAAATGTCATGCCATCCGCGTTTTACAGGAAGAAGAACACCAAAATTAGCAATTCCTAAGAGGGCTGAAAAGAATCGAATCGCGCTATTTTTATAGGATATAGTTTGTCCTGAGCAGCTCACCAGTTTAAGTCTCCAAGCTTTCATACCCAGAGTTTGTCCACCTTTTCTCCAACACCAGGCGTAGTAATAAAACCAACAAAAAATGAGCCAACTAAAATAAATTGGATTTTCAACCAGTATCTGTTGCTCTGTAATTGCCGTCGAATCGAGTGCCATGCTCACACAAAACATTGCTAGTGCAGATGCGAAAAATAGGATGGCTATGACTACCAGAGAGTCATAAACAATAGCCGCTAATCTTCTAAATAATCCAGCGCGATAATCAACTTTAGATGTTTCGAGCATGATGTATGAGTTACCTATTGACTGCTATTATGAGTGTATTAGGCGCGCATATTAACAGATATAGCGAAAACAGCTAGAGTCCTGTTAGAATAGTGTTCAGCTAGAAAAAAAATAATAATGCAATCGCATCGATATGGGGCAATCAGATGTCTGAGAATAATAACTCTGATGACAAAGCAGAGGAGTCAGAAAACCACTCTAAAGATGACTTCTTGTCAGAGAAAGAAATTTCTGATCGTGTTGCTGAGGCTGAAGCTAACGAATCTTCTTATCAGGTTAAGCAGGCAGTTCAATTCACAGGGTTAGAGAAATACTCCGCAGAAAATTTAGACCTTGAACCGATCGAAGAAGAGGAGGTTCTAGAATGTCTGAATTGTGCAGCGCCATTGGAAGGACCCTATTGCCATAACTGTGGACAACCCGATCGGCATTTTATTCGATTTTTTCCAAAAGTACTGTGGGAGATGGTCAATGAAGCCTTTGATTTAGACTCGCGAATATCTAGGACATTAGTTCCATTATTATTATCACCGGGTCGCTTAAGTATGGAATATATAGCGGGACGTAGAGCGCGGTATGTTAATCCCTTACGACTTTATATAATCCTCAGTGTAGTCTTTTTTATCAGCATTTCTTTGTTTACAAATACGCCAGATAATCTCTCAGTGTCTGATTCTGATGGAGTGCAGTTTAGAATACGCTCCGATGGCGACGTTGAATTTGTTGATTCAGTTGATAAAAAGACTGCTGCACTTGAAGAATTGAAAAAAGAGCAGGCTGAAGGGGCCCCTATTTCTGATGAAATTATTGCAAAAGCAGAATCTGCTATAACAGAGTTAGAAGAAAACGATATAAAGAAAGATAATAAAGAGTTAATCGGCAGTGATGGTAAGTTTAATATTGATCTTGATAATGGAAAAAAATGGGATGTTGAGACAAACCCATTCATGTTCAACGATTGGTTTTCAAAAGAGTTTACGCATGATCTGAATCTCTATTTATGGGACATGGGATTAAAGTTAAATAAAGCAATTGAAGATGACCCGTCTGAGTTGTTTGACGAGTTCTTAAATGCAATTCCTCAACTCATGTTTATTCTTCTCCCTATGTTTGCACTACTTTTAAAGATGACCTACATCTTTAAAAAACGTTACTACATGGAACACCTCATTGTCGCGCTGCATAGTCATTGTTTTATTTTCTTTTCATTAATATTGATTATTATCTCTAGTTCAATTGAAGATACGATCTCCGAACCTGGTTGGCTCAAAGAAACTCTCAATTATTTATCTGTTGGATTAGCAATTTGGATACCTATTAATATTTTCATTACTCAAAAGCGAATTTATGCACAGGGTTATATTATGACTTTTCTAAAATTCGTTTTTGTAGGCTGGGCCTATTGGGTCTTACTTTCAGTGACAGCATTACTCGCTTTCGCAGTCGGATTGGCAACCTTATAATATGAATGAAATAATTACTTTACCCTATTGGCAATTTGTTCTTCTGTTTATATTTGCAGCAGTGATGCTACTCGACCGCGTTTTAATGCCAACGGTTCGCTGGTATTTAAGAAGACGAGTAAATCGTGTTATTGATGAAGTTAATAATCGGCTAGATATTGAAATAAGACCATTCCAATTAACCCGCAAACAAGCATTGATCGACCAGCTAATATTTGATGACAAAGTCATTGCTGCAATTAAAGAGTACGCAGAAGAACATAATATGCCCTCTGAAGTTGCTCAGGCTAAAGCACTTAAATACGCAACAGAGATAGCACCTACCTTTAATGCCTATATCTATTTTCGCTTTGGATATTGGCTAGCTAAAAAAGTCGGCAGGCTTATTTACAGAGTTAGAGTTGGGTTTTACGACCATGACCAACTTAAAAAGGTTAAAGCTAATTCGGGAATCGTATTTGTGATGAACCATCGAAGCAATATGGATTATATTTTGGTCTCATTTTTAACTGCTGAAAAAACGGCAATGTCCTATGCGGTAGGAGAATGGGCAAGAATTTGGCCATTACAATCCCTCATTAAATCTATGGGAGCATTTTTTGTTCGTCGTAACTCTCGAAACTTTTTATATCGTCGTGTCCTAGAACGATATGTTAATTTAGCGACGAGAGCAGGGGTCTGTCAGGCTGTGTTCCTAGAAGGTGGTCTAAGTCGTGATGGTAAGTTATGCAAACCACGACTCGGATTTATGGATTATATGTTAAGGGATTACCATCCTGGTATCGATAAGGACATTGTCTTCATTCCTGTAGGAATAAATTACGATAGGGTAATGGAAGATAAAAGTTTAACGCGTGATTTAAATCCCGATGCTAAAAAACGCAGTACATGGTTTGTGGTAAAGACAAGTTTTAAATTCTTTTATAAGACGTTTACCATGGCGAGGAAAGCCCGCTGGCTTCGTTTTGGTTATGCTAGTGTTAATTTCGGTAAGCCACTTTCTGCTGAAGAATACTGTAAAGACAACGATGTTGATTTTAGTCAGCTAGAAGCAACTGAACGCTTTCAATCTGTTGAAAAATTATCCAGTACCATTATGAGTGAAATTAGTAATGTAGTGCCAGTTCTGCCGGTAGCATTAATGGCGGAGATTTTACTCATTAATCAGTCACTATTTAAAAGCGAATTAGCTCTAAAAACTGAAGCTGTTGAAAGGATTGAGCAGTTGAAAAAGGTTGGGGCTCCTATAGAAATAACTCCTGGTGCCTGCGAACATGTTTTAACTTCAGCTTTTGAAGGACTAATTGGTCGGGGTTTTGTTGAGGAAGATGATGGATTATATCGCGCTGATCCTGAGTCTATTCAACTATTAGAGTATTATGCTAATTCGATTATTCAATGGAAAAATTAATTAAACTTGGCTTGTTAGACTAAAATAGTTTGTGTCAAAAGATTACTCAATGAAGATGAGAAAGACTTGCAATGACGCCAGTGTAATTTATAATGCATCGCCTACATTAGACCCGCTACAATATTAAAGTAATGCCAGAGTGGTGGAATTGGTAGACACGCCGGATTCAAAATCCGGTGGGCGCAAGCTCGTGACGGTTCAAGTCCGTCCTCTGGTACCA
>JAUUZN010000049.1 GCA_030589945.1 Gammaproteobacteria bacterium
ACAAGATTGCCGTAATAACGGTGGGTGGCGCAGGCGGTAAAATTGACCCAGCTAAGATAAAAATAATTGATCTCAATAAAACAAAAAACGATCCTTTGCTGGCTAAAACGCGCTCTCAACTGCGGGCCTATCATGGGTTTTCACGAAATCAAAGTCGTTCATACAAGGTTGATGCTGTTTATTCCACGGAGCAAGTTCGTTATCCTGACGGTCAGGGAGGAACTACATTTGCTAAGCCTGGTGATTCAAAAAAGATGGATTGTTCAACGGGTTTTGGTTCAGTTACCCATCTTACGGCAAGTTTCGCCTATACTGCTGTAGCGCGAGTACTCGATAAGCTACTCATATTAGCGGCTAAATCTGACGAGTGTGACGACTGAGATTGCATTGAACAAGAATCTTAGTGGCAATTTCTTCGATGGATCGAGTCGTGGCGTTTAAAAAGGGTATTTTTTCTCGTCTATAAAGAGCCTCAACCGCTCTTACTTCCAACTGACATTGAGGTTGTGATGCGTATTTTGAATTCGCTCTCCGCTCTGTCCTAATTTCGTGTAATCGCTCTGGAATAATTGTTAGACCAAATAGTTTGTCTCTGTGCTGCGCCAATTCTTTGGGTAGCTTCAAGTTATCCATATCTTCAGCGATAAAGGGGTAGTTTGCCACTCGTAAACCAAATTGCATCGATATGTAAAGAGATGTTGGTGTCTTACCGCAGCGAGAGACACCAATAATAATGAGGTCAGCGTCCTTATAATTTCGGGTGGTTGCTCCATCGTCGTTGTTGAGAGAAAAATTTACGGCATCAATACGGTGATCATATTCTTTGACGTTACTTACGGCGTGCATTTTTCCAACAGAAAATGATGAAGGTTGTTCAAACTCTTTCTCAAGTGGACCAATGAAGGTATGAAAGAAATCTAACATCATTGCATTTGCCTGATTTAATATTGTCCTGAGTTCGGGTTTAATAATGGTATCAAAAATAATGGGTCTGACACCGTCTTGCTCACCCGCACGATTGATCTTGTCGACCGTTTCTTGCATCTTCTCAGGACTGTCGATATAAGGGATCGTCGTCTCTGTATATTCCAGTTCATCAAACTGTGTGATTAATGTCTCACCCAACAGTTTTGCGGTTATACCTGTTCGATCTGAAATATAAAAAATTGAGCGTTTCATAGAGAATCCATCCATTATTGTTTTTATAAGCATGAATGACAATTTAACTGAGTTCAACCGATAAATTTAGGTTAAACTGTCGATAATTTGAAGGATCGAAAAAACCAAGGCAAGGGGTTGAATTTTGAGTAATGATGTTTTGAGTAGTTCTGTTAAGAATAGCTACGTTCTGTGGTATGAAGAACTCGGAATGAATGACGTTGAACGAGTGGGCGGAAAAAATGCTTCTCTCGGAGAGATGATCAGTAATTTATCCAATATGGGTGTGCAAGTTCCAGGTGGATTTGCCACCACATCAACTGCATTTAATGATTTTTTAGAGCAGGGCGGCCTTAACGATCGAATTCAGGCGGAACTTTCAGCTTTGGACGTTGATGATGTTAAAGAGCTTGCATTGGTCGGTGCCAAAATCCGTAACTGGGTATTAGAAGAACCCTTCACTGAGACTCTACAACAGCAAGTTACCGATGCTTATATTAAGCTCAAGGGTGATTCAGGAGATGAATTTGCCGTTGCGGTTCGTTCATCTGCTACGGCGGAGGATTTACCCGATGCCTCTTTTGCAGGTCAGCAAGAAACATTTCTCAATGTGCGTGGACTCGAAAATGTGATTTTAGCGATGAAAGATGTCTTCGCCAGCCTGTTTAATGATCGTGCAATCTCTTACCGAGTGCATCAAGGATTTGAACATGAGGGTGTTGCTCTATCTGCGGGTATTCAGCGCATGGTTCGCAGTGACATTGGTTCTAGTGGTGTGATGTTTACTCTCGACACGGAATCAGGTTTTGATGATGTCGTCTTCATCACATCAGCCTACGGTCTGGGTGAAACAGTCGTACAGGGCTCAGTTAATCCCGATGAGTTCTATGTCTACAAGCCAACGCTTGAAAAAGGACTGCCAGCTGTTTTGCGCCGAACATTGGGCGGCAAAGCGATTAAGATGATTTATACCGATGATACTAATCACGGTAATAGTATCGCAACCGTTAATGTCGATATGGATAAACGACGTCAGTTTTCTATCACCGATGAAGAAATTGAAGAACTCGCCCGACAGGCGGTGATTATTGAGAAACATTATCAACGACCCATGGATATAGAATGGGCGAAAGATGGTGGCAACGGCCGAATTTATATTGTACAGGCACGTCCTGAGACCGTAAAAAGTCGTGATGATGGTCGAATTCTTGAAGATTATAAGCTCAATGAAACCGGTGAACTCATTGTTACGGGACGCGCCATTGGCCAACGAATTGGTAAAGGTAAGGTTCGCATACTCAATGACATTAGTGAGATGGCAAGAGTTGAGCCCGGTGATGTTCTAGTCACCGATATGACCGATCCCGATTGGGAACCCATCATGAAACGTGCTTCAGCCATTGTTACTAATCGCGGTGGTCGAACGTGTCATGCCGCTATTATTGCCCGTGAGCTAGGTGTCCCTGCCGTTGTGGGTACTAATAATGCTACCGAAGTAATTGAAGATGGTACTGATGTCACCGTTAGTTGTTCTGAAGGTGATACGGGTAATATATATCAGGGACAGCTCGATTTTGAGGTGAAGCAGAGTCAAATTGGCGACATGCCAGACTTACCCTTTAAAATTATGATGAACATTGCAAATCCTGATGGTGCATTCAGTTTTTGTCGATTACCCCACGAAGGGATTGGATTAGCGCGCTTAGAATTTATCATTAATGTGATGATTGGCGTGCATCCAAAGGCATTGTTGAATTTTGATCAATTGGTTGCGGAGAATGAGGATCCTGAACTCATTGAAACCATTCGTTCTCAAATGGCAGGATATGCCTCTCCAGTAGATTTCTATGTTGATAAGTTAGCAGAAGGAATTTCTACCCTGGCAGCAGCATTTTCACCAAAGAAAGTCATCGTTCGGATGTCTGATTTCAAATCAAATGAGTACGCCAATTTAATTGGTGGCCATCTTTATGAGCCCGATGAAGAGAACCCAATGTTAGGTTATCGAGGAGCCAGTCGTTATGTCTCTGACTCCTTTAGGGAATGTTTTAACCTTGAGTGCCGAGCGATTAAAAAAGTACGTAATGAGATGGGACTCACCAATGTAGAAGTGATGATTCCATTTGTACGTACTGTGGAAGAAGCGGCTCAAGTGATTGATTTACTTGAGGAAGAGGGCTTAAAGCGAGGCGAAAACGGTCTACGAGTTATTATGATGTGTGAGCTACCTTCTAATGCACTAATGGCTGATGAGTTTCTTCAATATTTTGATGGCTTCTCAATTGGTTCCAATGACCTGACTCAGTTGACGTTAGGATTAGATCGCGATTCAGCACTCATTGCACATCTTTTTGATGAACGAAACCCAGCAGTTAAAGCTTTGCTAAGCATGGCAATTTCAGCCTGTAAACGAGCAAACAAATACATTGGTATTTGTGGTCAAGGACCTTCGGATCATCCTGACTTAGCAAAATGGTTGATGGATGAAGGCATTGATAGTGTCTCTCTTAATCCAGATTCTGTACTTGAAACCTGGTTATTCTTAGCAGATGAACATGGCTAATTACCAATATGCTTGAACAAGAGTCGCTACTACAGTTACTGAAGGAAAAATTTAACAATACAGACTGTCGTAGCGATGCTGAATCCTTTGAACAATACGGGCAAGATTGGACTCGATTTTATCCGGTAAATACTCTGGCGATCACCTTCCCCAGAGATGAAACAGACCTCCAGTGGTTAGTCAATTTTGCGAGAGAGCATTCTATTGCTTTAGTGCCCTCTGGTGGGCGAACAGGCTTGAGTGCTGGTGCAGTGGCAACTGAAGGCGAAATTATAGTCTCCCTTGAACGAATGAATAAAATTCTTGAGTTCAATTCTGATGATAGTACCGTGCGCTGCCAGGCTGGAGTGATTACCGCAGTATTACAACAATTTGCCGAAGATAATGATCTCTATTATCCCGTTGATTTCGCATCAACGGGCTCAAGTCATATTGGCGGTAATGCAGCGACCAATGCAGGCGGTATTCGAGTCATCAGATACGGCATGACGCGTGAACAGATCGTCGGTTTAAAAGTGGTTACCGGTACCGGTGAGATTCTTAATCTCAACAATGGTTTGGATAAGAATGCCACAGGATATGATCTTCGACATCTGATGATTGGCTCTGAAGGTACTCTTGGTTTTATTACTGAGGTAACGGTCAAATTGATCCAACCACCAGGCCCTCAGGCTGTTGTAGTGCTTGGCGTTGAAGATCTTGATGCCTTGATGCCCGTTCTAAAATCATTCCGCAGTAAGCTGACCTTATCGGCTTTCGAATTCTTTTCTGATCAGGCGATGTCAAAGGTCATCACTCATCAAAATTTACAACAACCTTTTGAAAGTAGGACGCCATACTACGCCCTTATAGAAGTTGATATGGAAAAGCAGGGCAGTGACAAGCAATTGCTCAATTGTTTTGAGTATGCATTCGAGCAAGGCTGGATTGTTGACGGAGTCTTATCCTCTTCGGATGCTCAGGCTGAAAGTCTCTGGAAATTAAGAGAGGGTATTAGTGAATCCATATCTCCTTGGACACCCTACAAAAATGATATTTCAGTTCGCACATCGAAAGTTGCAAAATTTTTAGCTGCGGTTGAAGACAAACTTGAGGTTGCCTATCAGGGATTTGAAACGATTTGGTTTGGGCATATAGGTGACGGCAATTTACACCTAAATATATTAAAACCAGAGTTAATGAGTGTCGATGAATTTAAAGCGACCTGTATGAGTTTCAGCAATATAATCTACCAAACGGTTGCAGATTTTGAAGGCAGTATTTCTGCAGAGCATGGCGTGGGGTTACTTAAGAAAGAATTTCTTCACTTCAGTCGAAGTGAGGCTGAAGTAAATTTACAGCGCTCAATTAAAAAAACATTCGATCCAGACAACATCTTAAATCCTGGAAAAATATTTTAACCAATTAGCTTTTATCTTTTGGATAAAACGAAGTAAATCGTTGGATAAAACTGTCTAGGTCATCTGCAGGCAAGTCATTAATTCCTGCTGCTGCAGCTCGACCTCCACCGGTTTTAAACTGTCTGCAAAATTCATCGGCGCCCGTTTTATTTTCAAGGGGCGCACGTATACTCACTAGATAATTACCATTGTCTTTTAGCGTTAATACTGCATGGGCACGCTGAGTGTGTTGGTTGGCTAAACTATTGCCAAAGACGCCACTGACGCGTCGAGCCCATTTTTCATTGGGTAGCAGATAAACGGCAACATTGTCAGCACAAAAGTGTGCATCGACAGAATCAGCCGTAGCCATATCTTGATTGTAACCATTGGACAACCTGTCAAAGTCAGGACTGTTACCTTCAATAAAATCGAGTGGACTTGGGAAACTTAATAATAGCGTGAACAATTCTTTGGGTGAAAAATGCAGATCAGCCAATGATGCGCCATAACCGTTGTAATTGATGTAGATTCCCAGATCTTCAAGTTTGGAAATTTGAGCTGACGTTAGTGCCGTATTAGCACACAATGAATGAGCACTATTTTTTAGATTATCGCCAAATGTTCCAACGATCGCCCATTCAATAAATTGATTGTTTAGATACTGGTTGACTAACAGGCTGGTACAGACATCAGCGGTAGTGTTAATGATAGTCTTCAATTTAGGATGATCAGGAATATCACCGGTGAAATGATGGTCAACATAGAAAATTTCAGCACCCTTGTTGAGTGCATCTTCTAATCCGATACGGTTTTTATCCAAGGAGACATCGAGTACTGTGATGGTATCAGCTGATTCTGCAGATACCTGAGCGAGTAAGTTGATATCCCGTTTGATGCCAGTAATCAGTTGAGCAGAGCTTTTGGGCTCTGCAAGTCTTAATTGTAATAGGGCACATATACCATCGGCATCACCGTTAAAGACATCGTAGTGGCTCATTAATGCGCACTTGCAATACGCGCGCGAGCTAACTCATCAGCCACCTCATTGGTGGTAGATCCTTCACGACCAGCAGTTTCAAAAACCTCGATCAAGGTAGTATAAATTTCATCAACCTTGGCGTAAGCCTGCTCTCGTTGATAGTTTTCTTCAAAGGAAATATTAATAATACCTCCAGCATTAATGATGTAATCAGGAGCATAAAGAATGCCTCTATCCATTAACTCTTGACCATGACGATTTTCAGCTAGCTGATTGTTTGCAGCTCCTGCTATGACCGTACAGAGCAACCGATCAATGGTTTCATCATTGATTGTAGCGCCCAATGCACAGGGAGCGTAAATATCGACGTCCTGATCGTAGATCTCATCAATACCCACGGCCTTTGCACCAAATTCTTCCACCACACGATTCAAAGATTCTTCATCGATGTCAGTGACAAAGAGTTCTGCGCCTTCTTCAAAAAGATGCTTACATAGATAGTAGCCGACATGACCAACGCCCTGTACGGAGACCTTAAGTCCCTTCAGGGACTCTTTGTTAAGCTTGTGTTTAACCGCTGCCTTCATGCCTCTGTAGACACCATAGGCGGTAACTGGAGAAGGGTCTCCACTTTTGCCTTCAAGCCCTGCAACAAACTCTGTTTCTGTATTAACAATGGCCATATCAGCCGTAGTTATCCCCACATCTTCAGCAGTAATGTAGCGTCCACTGAGACTTTGTAAAAAGCGTCCATAGGCTTTAAAGAGAGCGTCTGATTTCATCGTCTTTGAATCGCCGATGATCACCGCTTTTCCACCACCAAAATTAAGACCGGCCATGGCATTTTTATAGGTCATGCCACGGGATAGTCTTAAGGCATCAGTCAGGGCTTCTTCATCAGATTCGTAGTGCCACATTCTTGTACCACCAACGCTGGGTCCCAACGCTGTATTATGAATACAGATAATAGCTCTTAAGCCAGTTTCTTCATCATTACAAAATACCACCTGTTCGTGAGCATCAAAGGCTTCATGATTAAAAACAGTCATCAATTGTTTCCTTATTTCGAAGGGTTTATGTCAAAGTTGACTAACCGAGATCGAATTTTATACCCTGAGCAAGTGTTGGTGTTTCACCCCAGAAAATAGTGTTCGTTTGTCTGCGCATATAAGCTTTCCATGCATCACTACCTGCTTCACGACCACCACCTGTTTCTTTCTCTCCACCAAAGGCACCACCAATTTCAGCACCAGAGGTACCAATATTGACGTTGGCGATTCCACAATCACTCCCTACGGAAGATAAGAACAGTTCAGCATTTTGAAGACTGTTGGTGAAAATAGCTGAAGAAAGACCTTGTCGAGCATGGTTTTGCATTTCAATGGCTTCTTCGATGTTGCTGAATGTCATGACATAAAGAATGGGTGCAAAGGTTTCATTTTGGACGATGTCCCATTGGTTTTCTGCACGAAAGACTGTCGGCTCAACAAAAAATCCTGGACCATCAATCACTTTACCACCATAAACAAGCTCGCCACCGGCTTCTTTTGCAGCAGCAACAGATGCACAATAATTATCAACAGCGACCTGATCAATCAGCGGTCCCATGAGCACGCTAGTATCAAGAGGATCACCAATTTTTACCTGAGCATAGGCATTTTTGATGATTGGCATAATCTCATCAATGCGGCTTTCATGAACAATGAGACGTCTTGTTGATGTACAGCGTTGACCACAGGTTCCAACGGCACCAAAAACCACCGATGGAATGGCAATATTAAGATCAGCTGACTCATCAATAATTAAAGCATTGTTGCCTGACAGTTCTAATAAGCTTTTGCCCATCCGCTCTGCAACTCGAACACCGACCATACGACCAATTTCACTTGATCCGGTGAAGGACAGTTTTTTGACACGTGTGTCATCAATGAATCGATTCGCTAATTTATTATCGGTACTGTCGACGAAGAAGCCAAAGAGACCATCAAAGCCTTCATCAGCCATTACTTCATTAACAATGTTTTGTACGGCAACAGCAGTTAATGGGGTCTTTGGAGAAGGTTTCCAAACAACAGCATTACCACAAATGGCTGCGACAAAGGCATTCCAAGACCAGACTGCAACAGGAAAGTTAAACGCAGAAATTACGCCAACAACACCTAATGGATGGTACTGGTCATACATTCTGTGATCGGGACGTTCAGAATGAGTTGTATTGCCATAAAGCATGCGTGATTGACCAACAGCAAAATCTGCCATATCGATCATTTCTTGAACTTCACCATCGCCTTCGGCTTTAATTTTACCCATTTCATAAGCGACAAGGCTGCCCAGAGCGTCCTTGTGTTTCCGTAATGCATTACCCAGCTTACGAACGACTTCACCCCGTGCGGGTGCCGGAACCCGACGCCATTTCAAATAGGCTTCATGGGCTTTATCAATAACCTGATCATAATCAGTTTCAGAGCTGCAGTAGACTTTGGAAATAAGTTCGCCAGAGGCTGGAGATATCGATTCGATAATTCCTTCTGAAGTTGTTTCAGACCAGCTGTTAGTTCCCCAACATGCTCCAGAGTTAGTCTCTTTAATGCCTAGTTGCGTTAGAAATTCCATAGTAATCCTTTCATAATTTTGTTATTTGATTTGACTCAGGTTCGTTGAGCCGCAATTGATATATAGTCAAAATATAATTGAGCTAAAGTTGGCGCAACAATACCACTGAGAAGGTTAATAAACCACTGATTTTTTGATTTTAATACACTTATTTATGAGCCTTTATCTATGAGTATAAATTCATTAGTCTTTATAAATCTAAGGTTGCTAATCTACATCTATCAGCGGTAGATTATCCACCTAGAACAGTCTAAGGATTTTCCTATATTTGACTACTTCTACCTCTGCTGTTAGTGTTTAATGAGAATAACAATCATTTAGATAATAAAAAATAATAAATTTAGACAATTTTCCACCTATCTACATAACTAGCATTCCTTACTAACGTGGGTGTTAGTTTAATCGGTTAGAGCTGACGTTGTTATAACTGAAGTTATTAGCATAGTTCTGATTCTTGTTTCATCCGGTTGATTTAAACCGGATCAATTAGAATGTTAAGGACGACTCGAACTTATGCTTTTTAATTCTCTTACCTTTATAATATTTTTTGCTATAGTTTTAGCGCAGCACTACTCTCCGATCTCTTGGCGTACTAAAAAAATTAACCTGCTCATCGCAAGTTATTTATTTTATGCTGCCTGGAACCCACCTTTTATCATACTACTTTGGATTTCTACAGTGGTTGATTGGAATGCTGCGAAGTGGATCCATGCTGCTAAGACTCAACATCAGAGGCGGTTCTTTTTATTACTCAGTTTAGCTACAAACCTTGGTATTCTAGGCTATTTTAAATACGGTCAGTTTCTACTAGAAAATTGGCAGCTTATGATGGCGAGTATTGGCATCGATTATCAGGTCCCTAGTTGGTCTATTATTCTTCCTATGGGCATTAGTTTCTATACGTTCCAAACCATGGCCTATTCTTTAGATGTTTATCTAAAGCGAACTGAGCCTTCAAAATCGTTTTTGGACTTCTCTTTATTTGTCACTTTCTTCCCACAACTCGTTGCGGGCCCCATCGTTCGACCCAGTCAGTTGATACCCCAATTTGAGAAGCCACATATAGCGAATCTTAAACAGTTAAGCTGGGGATTCAACCTTGTTATCCTTGGTCTTTTCCAAAAGGTTGTTATTGCCGATACGTTATTAGCGCCAACGGTTGAAGCAATCTATGACAATGCAGGTCCAATGTCTTTTTGGGATGCCTGGCTTGGAACATTAGCATTCTCGGGACAAATATTTTCTGATTTTGCCGGCTACTCGACCACTGCAATTGGTGTTGCTCTATGTCTGGGGTTTTCACTACCCATCAACTTTAGATTCCCTTATGCCGCAATTGGCTTTTCAGACTTCTGGTGTCGCTGGCATATCTCGTTATCAACCTGGCTTCGTGATTATTTATACATACCCTTAGGTGGTAATCGTGTTGGGCCTGTAAGAACCTATATAAACCTCATGCTCACCATGCTACTGGGAGGTCTTTGGCATGGTGCAAGTTGGAACTTCGTTATCTGGGGAGGATTACACGGGTTATATTTGATTACAGAGCGATTTATTGGCAATCGACTGGGTAAGGTGGAAGATATTAGCAATGTCTGGTTAAAGTTTTGTCTTGGATTGTTGACCTACTTTTTAGTCAATATCACTTGGGTGTTTTTTCGGGCTGACGATATCGAAACATCCACAACCATCATCAGTTCGATGTTTGGTTTTGCACCAGCTGACGCGAAGACGCCATTACCGATAATTTATATCATTGAAGTTGTTACCGTTATTGTACTTTTAGTTGCCGCACATTGGGCAATGAGAAATACAACGCTAGAGGAGGTGTACGAAAAAATGCCTCGATGGCTGATAACGATCAGTCTTACACTCATGGCATTTGCTGTCATCATCACACAGGGGTCAGGCAATGCCTTCATCTACTTCCAATTCTGAGGTTAACCGGTTTAAAGATGAGTTTGTGACTTACCGTCCAGTGCCTGAGCAACCTTGGGCAAAGTTAGTTGTAACTTCTTTTATCATCCTAGTGATATTACTCATCGCCTGGGAACAATTAGCTCTGAAGATGCACCATACCGCCGGCACCTATCAAACAACGCATGAAAGTATGTGGGCCCAGGAGCGACGTAAGCTTGATGTACCCAATGACATTAAGGTCGTGCTTACTGGCTCAAGTAGAACACTGTGGGGGTTTGATATTTACATCGTTGCAGAACATCTTGGTTCTCAACCATTACAGTTGGCTTTACCTGGAACGGGCCCAGCACTCTTTGTGCAGGATATCGTTGAGAATACAGATTTCGATGGACTGCTGATTGTTGGGATAGCTCCATTTTTATTTAACCGTATGGATGAAGGGTACTTTGGCCAAGCTGCAATAGATGCTTATGAAAATCAATCACCATCACAATATACGGGCGCTAAGATTCATGACTTCTTGTCAGACTACATTGCTTTTCTAGATGATTCATTCGAATTGCCTGAACTACTTAACCGCTATACTCCATTGCCTTATAGAGAGGGTTCCATACGCTTAGATCGTGAACAATGGAAGTTAGGAAACGCTTATAAACACCGGCTTGTTGAGATGTGGGAACCTGTGGAGGATGTAGGCAGTTTTGATAATACACAGCTCACTAATTTTTGGACAGGCGGTCTTGAAAGAGAGCCTCCTCCAGCTGAAAAAATTCAAGAAATGGCTGAAATCAGCATCAAGCATTACGCGCCATTTGTTGAAGAGATGCGCTCACGTGGAGGTGATATCGTCTTTATTCGCATGCCTTCCTCAGGGGATTATTTAGATTTTGATCTCAAGTCTGACTATTACCACAATATGTGGGTTCCAATGATTGAAGGTTTGGATGTGGTGGGAATTAATACCATGGATTACCCAGAACTATCGACAGAGCTCGACATTCCAGAATGGTCTCATCTGAGTCGAGCGAGTCAGGATAAATTTTCACATATAATTTTTGAGACGATTAATGATGCTTATCTTGCAAAAAATAATCAATCCATTTACGAGTTATTTAATCTTGATAAAAATGATTAATGCTCAATTCTCGCAAGGATATAGCTGCTCATTATTGCTAATGAATCAGAGCGTAATTCGACCACTTTTGTATTGTTGAATAAGTCTAATGAGCCTAATGCTCAAGAGTAGAGCTGCGGTACTTAACCCTGCGATAAAACCGATCCAATAACCTTCAGCTTGCATTCCGTAGGCTTCCGCCAGAAAGTACCCAAGGGGAAATCCGACCACCCAATAAGAAATTCCCGCAAGGAACATGGGAATGACGGTGTCTTTTAGTCCACTTAATGAGCCCGATGCTGTGACTTGAATGCCATCACAAAGCATAAAAACGGCCGCGAGAAGTAACAGTTTTACAGCCTGCTCAACAACTTTGGACTCAATGGTATAAATACTGACGATTTCGTGAGTCAACGTAACCGATAAAGTGATTGCACTGAGCATAAAGATGACGGCATAAACAAAGCCAATAATCACTGCTCGTTGAACATCAGCGAGAGACTTCCTGCCGACTGCGTGACCCACTCTTGCTGTAACAGCAATGGATAGACCCAGTGGGACCATGAACACTAGTCCAGAGTAATTGGATGCAATCTGGTGGGCTGCGATAACATCAATTGAAAAGCGACCAATAAAAAGTCCAACTGCTGCAAACATCATTACTTCAAGTCCGATGGTGAGTGACAATGGTATGCCTAACTTCAAGATTTCTTTAAAGACAAGCAAGTTGGGTTTATGGAAATGGGTAAAGAATTCGATGTGTTTATATTTTGGAGTAAGCACCATATAAGCCAATAATACTAGAAATAAAAATATCCAAACTAATGAGGTTGCATAACCCAGTCCAACAGCTCCCATGGCTGGAATTGAGCCATAGCCATACATGAAGATGTTATTGAGTATAATATTCAAAGGTATCGCACTGATGGCGACGATCATAATGACTTTATTTGAAAACAGTCCTTCATTGACTGAGCGTAGTGCTAAAAATAAGAATAGCGGTAATATTCCCCATGATATGGCGAATAAATAACCTGTGACGATGGGGATTATGGAACTTTGGACACCAATCTGAATCATAACTGGCTCTAATTCATTGACGATATAAATACAGGGGATTGAGATGAATATGGCGAGATAAAGCCCCTGTCTTAAGTAATCTCCTAATTTATTAAAACGCTGAGCGCCATTAGCCTGTGCAACTAACGGGTTCAGCGACATAAATAGACCCATTGCAAATACAAACAGTGGCATAAAGAGGTTACTGCCCACTGAAATAGCAGCCAATGCCTCAGTATTTAAATTGCCCGCCATCACCGTGTCAATTGCTCCCATGGACATTTGAGCCAGTTGCCCAATAGCAGCAGGAATAGCCAGTTTTAGCATTTCACGGGATTCTTTTTTTACGGCAATGTCAGAGAAATAATTAAGCATAAGCATATTTAAAATAGAACAGGGGATGGATGATTGTAGTGGTCAATTAGATAAACAATTGCTTAAATTCGTTGACCGGTTGGCTGTGTTGCCAAACTTCATTAAAATATTCCAAATGCTCTCGGCACACAAGGGATTCATCCATGTGTAACGTTGCCTGCATTATTGAATTGATGGGACGATAGAGCATCGACTTATGATCCACCATTAGGAAACTGAAAGAGGCAGCATGATATTCAGGATTGACCTGCCTGATTTCAATGAAGCTAGAAAACTTACGAGATAGTTCTAAGAACAAATGACCTTTTTGAACAACTGTTGAAGGATCGAGTATTAAAATTCTAAGTTTAGATTTGGGACTTATCTTAATGAAGGATATGATAGCAGACAACAATTGACTATTATTAAGGACTCTAGGATCCATATCGTGGGTAAAGATATCAATACTAAACCTCGCATGGTTGATTAGATCTAGGCTAATCGAGGCATTCGAATCTGCGCTATCAAGTTCAATTAATTTTGATTTGTTCATTGTTATTATTTCTCTGAAATTAGAGTCTTTATAAATTTAAACTCATTCTCTGATGGGGAATACCCGCTTCCATAAAAATGGGGCCTTCAGCTATGAAATTATGTTGTGAATAAAAGTTTGATGCATGGGTTTGAGAATTAAGATAAACCTTGGGTAATTGAGAATCTTTTGCAATATTGATGAGTTGATTGAGAAGAGCGGTACCAACTCCTTTTCCTCGCCAGGCTTTAATGACTGCAATTCGGCCAATATGTCCAGATTGTTTAATGCGTCCTGTACCAATACTGTTGCCATCTTCAGAGACTGAAATGGCGTGGCGACAGCTATCGTCAACCCCATCCCATTCAATGCTTTGGCTCACACCCTGCTCGATGACAAAGACTGTCAGTCTAATCTGATAGATTAGCTGTTCTTCTTCTTGCCAATTGGCTTCTCGGGTAGTGAATGAGGTTTCCATTAACTCTACTCTATACCAAAAACGCCAGCATCAACAAATAATTGTAGTAAAATGATGAACTTATCATTTTGTAATTCTGTTTTAAGAGCCTCTAGATCAAAGTCTTCAAGACCACTTAATATGGTAATCCATTTGATATCCGATTGTGGCCGCTGAAAAAACTCACCATTGATAAAGAGCCAGATTGTATTGTTATCAAATTGGTACCAGGCTAGGCGTGCCGCTGGGTCGCGTTTAAGCAGAGTTATTGAGCTGATGAGATCTTCTGGGGATGAAAGTAACAACTCTTGTTTGGGTTGAGTTTGTAGTAAACCGAAAGCTTTCTTTTTAATATTTTCAAAGTCTGACGTATCACTCGACCAAGCTACTGCTTCTTTCATAGCCCTGTTACTGATTTCACTAGAATTATAGAGGGTGTCATGACTGTTAAAGCTGTTGTCTGGATCAGTATAATAACGATCGGAACTATCCATCATGATTTGTTCGGCCATGAGCATCATCATTTCAGATAAAGCTGGAGAGCGAAATCCAACAGAAAGAGTCATACCAGGAATTATACTCACTCCATGATGGACCGTATTGGGTGGAATATAGAGCATATCTCCCGAATTGAGTGTGATGTCCATAATGGGATTGAAATCGTCAACATGGCAGATGCCGGAGTTGCTCAGTGATGTTTTATGCTCAACATTAGGTTCACCAACTAACCAGCGTTTACTGCCGGTGAGTTGGATTAAGAAGACATCGTACTGATCAATGTGAGCACCCACAGAGCCCTGCTCAGTTGCATAGCTCACCATAATGTCATCGAGTCGCCATTCGGGTATGAATTGAAAATATTTAAGCAGTGCTCGACAGTTTGCATGCCATAGATTGATAGATTGAACGAGCAACGTCCAGTTGCTCTTTGTGGCTAATGAGTTTAATCGCTTACTTTCTTGAGGACCATGAAAGGTTTGCCAGGGTTCATTGTCACCCTGTTCGATGATGAGTCGACTTTCAACATCGTCCCTTAAACTTAACTCATAGAGTTCTTCAACGTTCAGCAGACGGTCTGCATTGGGCACCGCCTGTTTGAAAGTAAGTGGAGCCTGTTGCCAATATTCTTCCAAAAAACTTTGACTTGTTATATTGGGAGGAAAGCGAAGCATCTGCTGTTACTGTTAAATATTTTTAGCTTGTTCAGCGGCATTCCCCAGATAATTCGCCGGGGTTAATTGTTTCATCTCAGTTTTCACATGATCAGGCAGTTCTAATGTATCAATAAAGATGGCTAGATCGTCCGAGTTTATGCGTTTACCGCGAGTTAACGATTTTAGCTTTTCGTAAGGTTTCTCAATTCCATATCTACGCATAACCGTTTGTATGGGTTCAGCTAGAACTTCCCAGTTGGAATCAAGATCGGCGGCTAGGCTTGCTTCATTCGCCTCAAGTTTGCTGATCCCTTTTAATGTCGATTGATAAGCGATTAAACTATGAGCGACACCCATTCCTAATGTTCTGAGTGCTGTTGAATCAGAGAGGTCACGCTGCCATCTAGAAATAGGAAGTTTGGCACTCAAATGATTGAAAAGGGCATTGGCGATGCCAAGATTGCCTTCTGAATTTTCAAAGTCAATGGGATTGACCTTGTGAGGCATGGTGGATGAGCCAATTTCACCTTCAATGGTTTTTTGTCTGAAATGCCCAATGGAGATGTAACTCCAAACATCACGATTGAAATCTAATAAGATGGTATTAAATCGGGCGACAACATCAAAAAGTTCAGCGATATAATCATGAGGTTCAATTTGCGTGGTATAAGCATTCCAATCAAGATTAAGAGAGGTGACGAATGATTCCGCAAATTGTTGCCAATTCACTTCCGGGTATGCAGTGATATGTGCATTGTAATTTCCAACTGCACCATTAATTTTTCCACAGACAGCGACTTTTAAGAGTTGTTGCTTTTGACGTTCCAAACGAGCCACAACATTGGCCATTTCTTTGCCTAATGTCGTTGGCGTGGCTGGTTGGCCATGAGTTCGTGATAGCATCGGCAAATTAGCATATGAATGTGCCATTTCACGAATAGATGTGATGATTTTATTCATCCAGGGTACCAAACTTTTTGTTCGGGCGTCTTTGAGCATCAAAGCGTAGGAAAGATTATTAATGTCTTCAGAGGTACAGGCAAAGTGAATAAACTCATTGATTGTAGCCAGTTCTTTTTGGTCGGCAATTTTTTCTTTAAGGAAGTACTCAATCGCTTTTACGTCGTGGTTAGTGGTGCTTTCAATCTCTTTGACACGTAGTGCATCCTGTTCATTGAAGTTTTCGATAATAGCATTAAGAAAATCAATGGCAGCTTCAGAAAGCGAGGGAACCTCATTAATTTCAGGCTGATCAGCGAGCTTTTGCAACCACCTGACTTCAACAATGACACGGTATCGAATTAGACCATACTCACTAAATATTTCACGAAGTTCGCTAGTTTTACCAGAATATCGTCCATCAGCAGGACAGATGGCAGTCAACGCCGAGAGTTGCATAAAATTTCCTTTGAAAGTTAAGATTTATGAAGCTTGGCTCATTCAATGAACCCTGTGCAGATCATACAGTAAAAAAGTAAAACTGAGTATATTAAGCCACTACTTTTATGCCACTAGACACGGCTTAAAAGAAGATTACCTGCCACTCGAATAAGCAATTTCCTTTTGAGTATTAATTGACGTCTTTTACCACCCATCTGCCGCCATAAAACTGCAGAACGAATTGCACAAAGAAGACAGCACCGGACCTTATCTTGAATTTCGGATCTTTGTAGAATCTGTTGATCACCGGTGACCTGGACTCTTAAAGATAGGGTTGAAATAGTATCCTTATATATTTCTGCAAGGCTTTTGATAATATCTTCATCAAGGAAAGCCTCATTCACTAAAAGACGTTTTGTCTGATTAATTCGAGTGGACAATGTGTTTTGCATATCATTGGAGCGATTTAATTGACGTTCAATATTTAAAATAGTTGCAACGTATCGACCCAGTTCTACATTCTTGCCCGATGCACCACCTGCGAGTTGTTCTTCAATGAGTCTCAGGCCCGGCTTAAGGTTAGCAATCTTACCGTAGACCTGCTCACAACTATCGGCGTCGAGTTTCATTACACTTGATATCAACGGTTCAACGATTCGTTCATTATAATTTCCCGTTTTTGCAAGTTGGATCACCTGTTGTACGGACTGAAAAACGCCCGCAAGTGCCATAGTGATATCTTTATAATTGTCCATTGTATCTACTCATATTTTTGAAAAAGTCATTAAGATTCATTCCAAGTTTTACCAATGATGCCACCACCCAAACAGATTTGGCCATCATAAAACACTACAGATTGCCCAGGTGTTACAGCTCGTTGTAACTGCGTAAATGAAACAATGGCTTCACCATCAACAATGTTTACACTACAGTCTTGATCGGACTGCCGGTATCTATTTTTACAGGTTCCATTGAATTTATCTGATGGAGCAATCCCTTTTACCCAATGTAATTGAGAACAAGAGAGGTGGCTAGTGAGCATCAATGCATTATCGTGACCCTGACAGACATAGAGTTGATTGCTCTCTATGTCCTTTGCATAGACATACCAAGCCTCTTCAGAACTGTCCGACATGCCACCAATACCCAGTCCTTTACGCTGGCCAAGGGTATGAAACATAAGGCCGTTATGTGTGCCTAGGATGTGTCCATCAGGACTTACAATATCTCCAGGTTGAGCCGCAATAAAACGTTCAAGAAAGTCAGCAAACTTTCTTTCACCGATAAAACAAATGCCGGTGCTATCCTTTTTGTTGAAGTTATCAAATCCTAATTGTTCAGCGAGTTGTCTCACTTCAGGTTTTTGATAACCTCCCAATGGAAAAATAGTATGACTAAGTTCTCTTTGGCCTAGAGTGTAGAGAAAATAGGATTGATCCTTATTATTGTCGACACCTCTTAACATTAATGCTTGGCTATTTTCAGTGATCCGCTGAGCGTAATGCCCCGTCGCTATGAAGTCAGCACCAAGTCCCAGTGCAAAATCTAAAAAGGCTTTAAATTTGATTTCTTTATTGCAAATGATATCCGGATTCGGTGTTCGTCCAAGTCTGTACTCGGTTAAAAAATGCTCGAATACATTGTCCCAGTACTCCGTTGCAAAATTGACTGTTCTGAGAGGAATGTCCAGTACTTGACAAATTTGTTCAGCATCAGCAAGGTCGACTTCTGCAGAGCAATATTCTTTATCATCATCCTCATCCCAGTTTTTCATAAACAGGGCTTCGACCTGATAACCTTGCTTTTGCAATAGGTGTGCTGCAACCGCAGAATCTACTCCACCGGATAAACCGATAATTACTTTAGTGTCTTTAATCGCTTTCATTGTCGGGTTGCTATAGCCATGTATTTAATGATTGAGCTAATTTATGTTCGGCGGGCATTCTATCAGCTTCCCATGATTGCTTCTAATGGTTTGTATGTGTATATTCACAGCAAATTCAATGAGGAAATCAAAGGTTATGTCTGGTTTAACACATCTCGATGCAAGTGGCGCAGCGCATATGGTGGATATTACTGATAAGGAAATCACTAAACGCATTGCGGTGGCATCATCATCCATATCAATGAAAGCTGAAACATTAGCACAGGTCCTCAGCGATGGTATTGAGAAGGGCGATGTTTTTGCTGTTGCAAGAATTGCAGGGATACAGGCTGCAAAAAAATGCTCAGACTTAATTCCACTCTGTCATCCATTACAACTGTCTTCTGTAGTTGTAGAGTTTGACGTTGATGAAGCTAATTCAATCATAAATATTAAAGGAACCTGTAAGCTAGCTGGGCGGACGGGTGTTGAAATGGAAGCCTTAACAGCAGTCAGTGTTGCAGCGTTGACAATCTATGATATGTGTAAGGCTTTGGAAAAAGGAATGATCATTGGTGCAACCCAACTTGAAATGAAAATGGGTGGTAAATCGGGCACTTGGGAAAGCTAATGATTAAGATTGTATTTTTTGCCCGTTTAAGAGAATTGATTGAAGAATCTGAAATGAGCATAGACATCAATAAAAAAATATTTTCAGACGTTGAGCATATTACCGTTACTGATGTATTGGTAATTCTTAAAAATAAAAAACCTGCCTTCAATGATTATTTGAAACATTCTAATCCGCTAATGATAGCTGTAAACAAAGAAGTGGTTGATGAAACCTGCCGGCTTGTTTCTGGTGATGAACTGGCTCTTTTTCCTCCGGTTACGGGTGGTTAAATATTTTGATTAAAATCCAGAAAAATAAATTTGATATTGATGAATTGCTGGAACAACTCTCTAAAGAGGGTGGAAATTCGGTGGGTGCTATAGCAACTTTTACGGGTCTGGTGCGAGAGTACGATCATCCTAATCAGTCACCTCTTACCGCGCTTGAACTCGAACATTATCCAGGGATGACAGAAGTTGCTCTTGAAAAAATAGTGGCAACGGCAAAGCTTCGCTTTTCATTGTCGGCGGTAATCTTAGTCCACAGAGTAGGGCGACTTAGCATTGGTGAGTCAATTGTGTTTGTCGCTACGGCATCGGAACATCGTCAATCGGCATTTGATGCTTGTCAGTTTATTATGGATTATTTAAAAAATGATGCACCATTTTGGAAAAAGGAATTTCGGGAGGATGGTTCAGAAACTTGGATTGAACAAAAACAATCTGATGTTGATGCCACAAAACAATGGCAAAAAAAAACCGCTGATTGAACAGCGGTTTTTTTATTAGAAGAAATTATTTTTTCTTCTTTTTCTTTTTAGCGGGTTTCAGCGCAGTTGCTACCAACTTTGCTTCAGCTGCGGCTAATTTCTTCAACTCAGCAAGATGAATTCTTGCTGCAAGATCTTTAGCTTTAGCTCGACCTGCTTCAATCTTCTTACCAACAGCATTGTATGCTGCAACAACTTTATGAGATGACTTAACGCTCGCTATTGCATCACGTAAGTTACCTCTTGCCGCTGCGACCATTGCCGTTTGCTTTCCTTTTCTAGCCTTAGCAGCAACTACTGCTTTTTTTGCAGCAGCTGTTTTCTTAGACTTTGCAGCTTTTATTTTAGCAGCGAGATCTTTCGTCATTTTATTTAAGTTGGCTAGACGATCATTTACTCGCTTGGCTGCGGCATCGTGTTTCTTAATGGCTGATGCAACGGTAGCAGCAGCTTTACTAGCGGCCTTTGCAGTGGCAACACCAACGATGTCAGGATTAAATATTTTAGCTTTCTTCTTAGCTGACTTCTTCTTTGCAGCTTTCTTAGGAGCGGCTTTCTTAGGAGCGGCTTTCTTAGGAGCAGCTTTCTTAGGAGCAGCTTTCTTAGGAGCAGCTTTCTTAGGAGCAGCTTTCTTAGGAGCAGCTTTC
>JAUUZN010000125.1 GCA_030589945.1 Gammaproteobacteria bacterium
GACATCGCTTCCCATGACGCGGTTGAGTTATTGGTTTGGCTTGCATAAATATCGGGCAGTCCTAGGGAGTGACCAAATTCGTGAATAAAGGTTGATACCTCGGTGTATTCAGATTGCATGTTGTAGTCGAGTACCCACAGGTCACCACCCACATTAACGCCTCCGCGACCATTTAACACCCCATCAAGAACAGGTCCTTTACCCAAATTTTGACTTAGAGAATATCGATGCGGCCAGATCCTATCGGCACAGGCCTGTTCTGCTTCATTGAGAGTGTTAAATACATCTGATTTGGCATTAACGGTAAATTTTTCCCCAAGCTTATACAAAGACTGACAGGATGCCTGTCCTTTACCGGCAACAATGAGTATAAAATGATCGAGGTAGCCGTCGGGTTCGTTTCGAATGCCATCATTATCGAAATCGTTTGGATCCCATAAATCATATTCAGCCCAAGGGAAGTCGGGGTTACTTGCATAAGCCGCTTTAAGGGCATCAACAACTAATTGTGCTGCCCGCTCATCACTTCTCCAACTCCCGTCTGAGTTTTGAATGGGACGACCATAAAAGGACAGAGAATTTTTAAGAGTAACGGTCGGAATAATATTTCCTGTTATATTATAAAGCCCGCGAGATTGGTGATTATAATAATGAGAAAGTGTACCCTCTCTAGGGTTTTTCGCTCCACCAGCAAATAACAAATCTTGAAAGTAGTCACGGTTTTTGCTGTCCTGATTAACATCACCTGCAAATCGGTCATATCCTTTATTAGGAAACCTCACAGGCAGTATTAGTAGGTTATGAGGTCGTTCTTTACTTGCAAGAACAGGGCGAATGGAATCGCTCTTAATTTGTGGATGACCTAGCTTATCAAATTGAAAAGTAGCTAAATTCTCTACCATCTCAGCTGCAGTGGGAGATTTGCCTGTACTCGCAGTAGGCGGTTTAGCAACTAATGATTGAGTGATGACAATTAAAATTAGGCTCTGAAGTAGAGTTTTGGCGGTCATGTAAATTCTCCAAAAGATGTGATAATCATTATTATAGACTTTTTATCGATTGAGTAGTGTATTCTAATAAGGACTAAGAAGTTACATCAAATTGTAAAACTTTATGGCTACTAAGATACGTTCATAAGTATAAGGAATCGTCAGAAATGAAAAAGAATATAACGCGTAGAGACTTTCTAAACGGAAGCCAAGTAGCAATAGGTAGTGCCATTGGCTCGCAATTCATTTCTCCATGGAGCAATATCCTTGGCTCAGAACAACCATCATTCACCTTAGATAAAAACTACTATCCACCGAGTAAAGTTGGACTACGTGGCAGCCATGCTGGCTCTTGGGAAACGATGCATGCGCTGGTTTCAGGCAGAAAATGGAATAGCTCAAAGCCTGAAGATGAATATGATCTTGTTATTGTTGGAGCAGGCATTAGTGGACTTTCAGCGGCTCATTTTTATCAAAAGAATAAACCCGATGCAAGAATACTGATACTTGATAATCACGATGATTTTGGTGGCCATGCAAAGCGCAACGAATTTAGTATAAATAATGAAACAAAAATGAGTTATGGCGGTACGGAATCCATCGATGGACCATCATCGTATAGCCAAGTTGCAAAAGATTTACTCGTTGATATTGGTATTGATGTACAGAAGTTTTACGAGGCTTATCATCAAAAATTATATTCCTCTATGAACTTGAGTAAGAGTATCGCATTTGATAAAAAAACCTTTGGCGAGCAAAAGCTAGTAGTTGGTTATAACAAATTACCGTGGAAAGATTTCATTGAACAAACGCCTCTTTCAGAAAAAGCTAAAAAAGATTTTCTACGCCTCTGGACAGAAGAGGTTGATTACTTACCGAATCATTCGATGGAGGAAAAATTTAAAATCCTCGATAAAGTCAGCTATAACAGTTTCTTGAGAGATTATGTAAAGGTTGATCAACAGGTTCTAGATATATTTAGACGGTGGGGCATGAGCTACTGGTGTGTTGGCAGCGATGAAATTCCAGCCACGTCAGTACAAAGTTACGATGGAGGCATGCCTGGGCTGAATCACACCTTAAAACGAAAAGGTACTCGAGGAGATGAGCCTTATATTTTTCATTTCCCCGATGGTAATGCTTCTGTAGCTCGCCTGATTGTGCGTTCTTTGATACCAAACGCTGTGCCGGGGAAGAATATGGAGGATGTGGTGACGTCCGTGGTTGATTATTCAAAGCTTGATGTAGATGACTCTGCGGTTCAAATTCGACTCAACAGTACTGTGGTCAATGTTGAACATAGCGATGGTGACAAGGCTGTGGATATTACCTATGTCCACAGGAACTCACATCACACGGTTCGAGCTAAAAAATGCATTATGGCTTGTTATAATGGTGCCATCCCCTACCTATGCCCTGAACTACCATCTATGCAAAAAGAAGCTCTGTCTTACGGTGTCAAAGTACCGTTGACTTACACAAAGGTATTGATAAAGAACTGGCAGGCATTTGCAGAATTGGGTACGGACTTTGTTTACTATACAAACGGATTTTATAAACAGGCTGAGCTCGATTATCCTGTATCAATAGGTGATTATAAGTTTGGCAAAAATCCTGAGCAGCCCATGGTGCTCCACATGTGTCACGTTCCTTACTTTGCAGATATTCAGGGTGCTGAACAGTGGCGAGCAGGAAGGCATGCCTTGATGCAAACCCCATTTAGTACTTTTGAGTCTCATGTGCATCAACAACTCGATGAAGCGCTCTCAAGTACAGGGTTTGACCCAGATAAAGAAATTCAGGCCATTACTGTTAATCGTTGGCCACATGGTTATGCTTACAGTCCCCATTTAATTTGGGAACCTGAATATCAATCTGAAGAGGAAAAGCCTTGGGTCATTGGTAGGCAACAGTTTGGCCGAATTCATATCGCTAATTCAGATGCCGCGGCAGAAGCGACCACTGATTCTGCCATCACACAGGGATGGCGAGCGGTTGAGGAATCACTTAAATCCTAACTCATGCAGACAGCTATATAACAGCGGTTTCTTCAAGTATGAGTTTCTTAGTTTTGGTATCGAGCGTCGCCAGCGCTCCAACAGGTATTGTTGATAGGTCATCGATATGGCCTATCATTAAGCCTCGTAGAACGGGGATCCCAAGATTACTCAATCGATCATTAAACACCTGCTCAAGACTCAATGTAGGAGAGCCACTAGCCTTACAATCGGAGCACTTTCCAAAGACAATACCAGCAAGTTTCTGTAATCGACCCGCTAACCAAAGGTGTGTCAACATGCCATCAACGCGATAAGGAGCCTCTTCAACGTCTTCAATGAACAGTATTTTATCTTGATAATCGGGCTCATAAGGTGTTCCAACAACCTTAACTAAAAGTGATAGGTTGCCACCAATTAATTGTCCTGTGGCTCTGCCTTTACTAATAACAGAAATACGATTGTCTTTTTCAGCAATCCCTTCTCTTCCTTCAAAAATAGGTGGGGTGGCGAGTTCAACTGGAGCCGTTGGATTAAATAATATTTTCTTAAAATTTTCTAATGTGTATTCTGTGAAATTTTGTTTTGCGATGGGACCATGAAAAGTAATGAGATTGCTTTTTGCTGAGATGGCATTGAGTAGTGCTGTAATGTCACTGTAACCAATAAAGACTTTGGGATTTTTAGCGATGAGGTTGTAATCTAGGTAAGGCAATATTCGAGGAGAACCGTAGCCACCTCTCAGGCAGAATATGCCATCGATGCTATCATCTGCAAACATGGCGTTCACATCTGCGGCTCTCTCTTTGTCTTGGCCTGCGAGATATCCGTAGCGTTGAAACAGGTGCTTTCCATATTTAACATCAAAACCAAATGATTTCAGAATGTCAGCTGCAAAGTAGATGTCTTCATTTTCATCAACATTACTGCCCGGAGCAATGAGACCAATGGTACTGGTTGAGGTTAATCGTTTTGGCTTGTTTAGGCTTTTAGGTTTAATCTTACTATTAGCCTGAATGTCACCTGTAAATAACATTGCTGAGCTTGCAGTTGTAGCCATTGAAGTTGCTACAGCTGCTTTGAAAAAATTACGTCTGTCCATTTTTAGCACCCAATATAAAGTATCTGTTATTTACGCAATTATTATTAGAAATGTAAAGCATTATCAGACTGAAACAGTAAGACGTAAGCACAAAAATAGTGCAGTTGAATCATTAATAACGTAAAATCTGGTTTCTCCAGAAAATTATGGATTACTCCATGCGGTTCCACGTATTACAACAAATATTTCTCTGTATTTTACTGCCTTCTGTAATTCAGCTCACTGTAACTGCATCAGAGCAGCCTCAAGCTATTTTTTCGACCAGCAATATTGAGCCTTGGGGATTCCAGAATGATAATGAAGAGCTTGATGGACTGTTGATAAAAGTAGCTGAACTGCTGACTGAAGAAACAGGGATAAAAGTTAGCAATCATCTACGACCGTATCCGCGGGTCATTCATGAGATCAAAAATGGCTCGGTTGATTTTGCAATCATGTTCAATAGTGACCAAGCTAAAGAAATTGGCATTTCAGTGGGTCATGTCGTCGATACAAAAATACTACTGATTGGATTAAGCGAAACAGTTGAAATATCGAACTTGAATGAATTATCTGGACACCGCGTTGGTTTTTTGAGGGGATCGAAATACGGCACTGAATTTGACAACAATGACAAGATGAAAAAGGTGTCTCTTGATTCAATGGAGCAGGGGATTAAAATGCTATTGAAGAATAGTATTGACGTTGTCGCGAGTGCAGAGCAAACATTTTATTTTACTTTAAAGAAACTTGAGATATCGACTGATAAAGTTCGACCGATAATGGTGATCAACAAAAGTTCTGGTGATCTATATTTTTCTAAAGCATCGACTAATAAACACCTTATTGAACCTTTTAAAGAAGCACTTAAAAAATTAAATAAAAATGGAAAGTTAGTCGACATCTTTCACAATAATGACTTTATGCCTAAATAGTTTTTTACAATTATCTTTTTGGAACCGTACTTCTAGCTAGCACTATTACCCAGTTTTGCATTCTACTATTACATAGTCCCAACTAATTTCAGCGGTCTCTTTAAGTGTGAATGAAACACTACAGTATTTTTCAAACGATAGGTCGATGGCTCTTTTTACTTGTTTGTCGCTCAGCGAATTTCCTGTAACCGTAAAGTGACAGTTTATTTTTGTAAAATATGCCGGTACACCATCATGGCGCTCTGCGCTAATACTAACTTCACAATCAACCACATCCTGTCTTGATTTTTTTAGTATAGAGATAACATCAATTGAAGCGCAACCACCTATGGCTAAAAGCAACATTTCCATGGGTCTTAAGCAACTGTCTTTGCCACCACTATTTTTACCTGCGCTCATTAGTAGTGTATTCCCTGACGGGGCTTCGGCCATGAAGGTTAAATCTTCAACCCATTTTACTTTTGCTTCCATTTTTCTTGCTCTCAATTGTTAGTTAAAAATATTAATGTTAAACGTTATTGTCTAAGATCAATACAGTATATTAACATCGAATTGAATAATGTTTTATACAAAGTTGGACTGCATATGACGATTTTTTATTCTCATAGCAGCCAATAGTACGTTTGTAGAATAGTAAGAGCTATCAACAAGATAAACTACCATATGAATTTAATGCGCAGTTCTGTCTGGCACCTTGACTCCCATTATTTCCGTTGGTTTGTATATTTGAAGAGTCGGGTGTTAAGCCACTGTCTGACCAAAGTGGAGTTGAACGACCACCAATACCTCCAGTAGTGGTGCCACCATTGCCACCATTGCCACCATTGCCTGATGTAAGCGTATTATTTTCAAAACTGATTGTATTATTTACCAATTTCATCAGCAAAGAAATACTTGGACCACCTGCGCCACCACCACCTTGACCACCATAACCGCCTAGTCCTCCTGTGCCACCACGAGCGCCATTGCTAGTCGTATGTCCAAGTCGCGTTTCTCCAGTACCACCATTGCCACCAGTACCGCCACTTTGCCCTACGCGCCCCCAATTTCCGCGAGCAGAAGTTCCGCCATTGGAACTAATTGCGTCATTGGCTGCGAATCTGAGATAATCAATTTCACTTAACCAAATGGCAATGCTTGCTCCAGCTCCAGTTGTCCCTGTACCAGGATTTCCACCATCTCCACCATGACCACCAGCACCACCACCAGCACCAGTGAATTTAACTAAGTCCCAACCGCCGGCACCACCGCCTCCGCCACCAGCTCCACCTCCTGTGCGACCAGTTTGGCCATCTCCTGAAATAATAGGTATAAAGCGAGTGCTTACATTCAAAACTCCAAGATCATCATCTACTTGTGAAGCTAAGCCAGCATCGGCATGTCCAAAAAAACATCCATCTTTGCCAGTTTTCGGGGAAATAACAACTCCGCTTATATTTGTTCCTTTAGTCCCGGGTTGACCGCAGGTCAGGCCACTTATCGAACCTGAACCATAGCCACCATTGCGGCCATTTGCACTGTTCCAGTTATTATCCGCGTAACCACCATCCCCACCTGCGCCTCCTCGACCAGCTCCAGAGCCAGTTAATGGTGCACCATTTCCCGTTGCATCACCATTTGAACCTCTTGCACCATTTTCACCCGTACCTGTTGGTAAACTGGGTGGTGAACCTGTTAATGAACTTCCTCCTGCTCCTGAAATTATTCTGTTACCGTTAAGGGTTAAATCATCAAGTCCAAAAACCCTGAGACCATAACTCGTTCCTGGAAATTGAATTGAGCTAATCGCAATGTCATCGACCTCTATAGTATTATCAGATAAAATAACCTTACCTCCTTGCGTTGATTCTATATCAACTGCAATTAGATCATTGGCACCGTCTTCATCTGTATACGTAACATCAGCATCGCGAATTCTAGAAAAATGGAAGCCTGAGACGGTAATTGCAGGTCCGGAACCATCTGGCGATATTTTTAGTAGTGGATGATCTAAGCCGTTTCGGTGCATATAAACCACTCGACTTTTATTGGTAGCTACTTTTCGAACCCAGTTACTGTTATACCCACCATAAATACTTGCATTATAAAGATTGCCATCGATTAGCAAATTATCAATTAAACTATAGGGTTCTTCTTGACTCATAACATAGACGTCGTTTTGAGTGGTCAAGGCTTCACCTATAGTTGCATAAGGGTAGTCCATTGAACCTGTTGTCGGCCCATCTCCAGGAGGTCCGACAAAGACAGCATTCGCTGAGTCTGCAAGTACGTTTATTTGTACGGTATCCCTATCGATAATACTAGAATCAATATCTTCAAGTTCTAGCTCAAAGACAAGAGTATCAACATTGTTGGGTGCGAAGAACTGAGGATTTTTACCATTTAAACTGGTGGTATAAGAACCATCTAATTTCTGGACAGTTTGTCCACTAACTAAAATCCACCGATAGTCCATGAGTAAAGCTTCTCCACCAATAACTCCGCCGTCGAGCTCGACTAAAGTGCTTGATGAAACCAACTGTTGGCTTCCTGCATCTGCAACAAAATGACCCGCTGGATTAAAACAATCTAAATATTCAGTTAGATCGTCCGTGCCGTCATCATCAGAGTCTGGGTTTAATGGATCTGAATATACCGTCACTAAATTTCCATCTTTGCAATCAAGGGGATCACCATCACCTAAATCTGTTTCCCAGCCGCCGAGTTCTTGAGCATCATCAAGGCCATCACCATCGGTATCTGCATTAAGGTAGTCAGTCCCTAATTCCTTTTCTGAACGATCATTTATGCCGTCTCGGTCTTGATCACTTACATAGGTTAATACTAAAGCATCACCTGGGAAGAGATTTCGTTGGGTAAGATCCTGTTCGTCTAGAATAATGTTAAAGATATCGGTTTCTTCTGTTCCTAAGGTGGATGCTGGTTGATAGTGATGAGCTATTTGCCAGTAGGCGTTATTTGTTTCATCCAAAACAATGCCATTGATGCCAATCAAACCAAACTTTGTGTCACTTGAACCCATATTTGGGTAATTCCATGTGCCAACACCTTGCTCTACA
>JAUUZN010000047.1 GCA_030589945.1 Gammaproteobacteria bacterium
ATCAATAAAAAAGGGCCTTCAGTAAAAAAGACCCTTTTTGATTTATTCATTAATAACGTCTTTAAGTATTTTTTGAAACCTTAATTACTGTTCCATTTTCTTCTTCTGTTGTCTTTTCATTTTTTGGCTTTTCATGGCCATCATTTTTGCCTTTCTGAGTGATTTTGCTTCACGGTGGACCTTTCGTCGAGCCAACTTGTCAACGGTCTCACGTTGTGCTTTATCAAGGATCTTATAAAGTTTTGAGAATGCTTGAAGTTGGTTTTTTGCCCCAGAGAGTTTGTTCTCTAACCGAGTAATGTTGAGTTTCGCTAATTCAATGCTCGTTGGCGGCGATTCAGCATTTGTTAGTTTATTTTTGAGTGATACTAATGCGTTCAGTTTGTTATTTGAAGTGCTTGTCATATAATCAGAATACGTTTTCCAATCACCCATTTGGTTTTCGTTAAGCTTTAGTGCTGTTTTTAGTTTGAGCAGGCGTTCTTGGGTGTGGAGCTTTGCTTTCTCCATTTTTATTGCTCTGAGTTCAGCTCGATCTGCACTGGCAGCCTTTTCGGATGGGCGGGCATTAAGCGTCGATGGTAAGAGTAGCGAAGAAAGAGCAAGGCTGCTGATTGCGAGAGTTAAAAGTAATTTTGACATGGATTTATCCTCAGTGAATGTTTCATAAGCTATAAACGCTTTGTCAGAGGTTTGGTTGACAGGTTTGTGAAAAGAAATAAAAGAAGGGTCTTGGATAATTAAAACCCTTCTTTAATGAAGGCCCTTTTATGCTCTTTCAAAGACAGTAGCAATTCCCTGTCCATATCCAATGCACATGGTCGCAACGCCAAGCTTGGCATCTTTTTCTTCCATCAAATGAAGCAGGGTTCCACTTATGCGTGTACCCGAACAACCTAAAGGATGTCCAAGTGCTATGGCGCCACCATTTAGGTTAATTTTTTGATCAATTTGGTCCGTCAATCCTAAAGCCTTTATTACCGGTAAAGATTGAGCTGCAAAGGCTTCATTAAGCTCAAAAAGATCAATGTCTTGAATATCAAGATTGGCTCTTTTGAGTGCTTTTTGTACCGCAGGAACCGGTCCAAAACCCATAATCGCGGCGTCACAACCAGCAACAGCCATTGAGCGAACCTTTGCCATGGGCGTTAATCCTAGTTGCTCGGCTTTTTCTGCTGACATCATTAACATGGCCGATGCGCCATCAGAAAGAGCTGATGATGTTGCTGCGGTTACTGTGCCGTTGACGGGATCAAAAACAGGTCTAAGTTTTTGAAGGCTTTCGTAATTACTTTCAGGTCGGATCACTTCGTCATAATCAAACATCTTTAAATTGCCTTCGGCATCATGACCTTCCATCGCAATGATTTGATTTTTAAAGCGGCCTTCAATGGTGGCCTTGTGTGCTAACTGATGTGAGCGTACGGCAAACCGATCTTGAGTTTCACGATCGATGCCATATTGACGTGAAAGTAATTCGGCCGTTAAGCCCATCATGCCAGATGCTTTGGCGGTATTAATGTTTGCTGCTGGGTTTATATCAATTCCATGATTCATAGCAACATGTCCCATATGCTCAACGCCACCAACGATAAAGATCTCACCATTATCGGTCATGATTGATTGGGCAGCACTATGTAAGGCTTGCATGGATGAGCCGCAAAGACGATTAATGGTCTGGGCTGCGACTGTTTTTGGAATGTCAGTTAATAACGATGCGGTACGTGCAACATTAAACCCTTGCTCTAGAGTTTGCTGTACACATCCCCAAATAATGTCTTCAATTTCAGACGGATCAACCTCAGGACTGCGCTCAAGAAGAGCATTCATGAGTCTGGCAGAAAGCGTTTCTGCTCGAGTGTGTTTAAACATACCCCCGCGACATCGGCCCATGGGTGTACGAATAGCATCAATAATTACAACATCTTTCATTTTTCTAATCTCCTGATTGTGTTTTTATACACAATTCATTGATAATTCTTCTAAAAGAGGATTTCTTAATAAAAAGTTTCACCACTTTCTGCCATGGCACGCATTTTCTCTGTAGGTTCATAACCTTTACCCAGGTGAGTATATTGATCGGCTATATCACACAAGGTTTTCATCCCTATTTCGTCGGCATAGCGAAGAGCGCCACCTCTAAACGGAGGAAAACCAATTCCATAAATGAGACCCATGTCGAGTTCTGCAATGGTCGCAACGACATTTTCTTCTAGACATCGGATGGCTTCAATAACCATAGGAACCATCAGGCGGTTGATAACTTCTTCCCTTGAAAACTCTTTTTCAGGCTCAGAGATTGTGCGAATGAGCCCATCAATTTTCTCATCAACGGTTTTTGTTGGTCGGCCTTTCTTATCTTTACCGTAGGTATAAAAGCCGCTGCCATTTTTTTGGCCGAGGCGGTTATTATCAAAAAGAACTGCGACAATGTTCTTGTCTGATTTTGCCATGCGGTCGGGATAACCTTCAGCGAGCACATCTTCAGAGTGATAACCCGTATCAATGCCCACAACATCCAGCAAATAAGCAGGACCCATGGGCCAACCGAATTGCTGCATAATTTTATCGACGACCTGGAAGTTTGCACCATCGCGCATCAATAAACTAAAACCCCGAAAATAAGGAAATAGAATTCGATTCACAAGAAACCCCGGGCAATCATTGACAACAATGGGTGACTTTCCAAGGGCGCTGGCAAAGGCAACGGTTGCTGCAATGGTTTTTTCGCTAGATTTACTGCCACGAATAACCTCGACCAATTTCATTTTATGAACTGGGTTAAAAAAGTGCATCCCACAGAAATTTTCAGGTCGCTTAAGATTTTTAGCCAACAGGTCAATGGATATGGTTGAGGTGTTGCTTGCTAAAATGGCGTCTTCATTAATGTGCGATTCCGTTTCTTGTAAAACAGCATCTTTGATTTTAGGGTTTTCAATAACAGCTTCAATAATAATATCAGCCGAGCCAATATCGTCATTACTTAAAGTAGGTTTAATGCGCGCAAGGGTTTCAACCATTTTGGGTACAGAGACCTTGCCCAATGAAACGCCTTTATTAAGAATTTTACTGGCAGTGGACATTCCAAGATCCAAGGCAGGTTGGTTAATATCTTTCATAACCATGGGTATGCCTTTAACCGCAGATTGATAAGCAATTCCTCCGCCCATAATTCCCGCTCCGAGAACCGCAGCTTGAGTAATTTTTTTATCGGCAGTTTTAGATGCAATTTTTGCATTCTTTTTCAGTGCTTGGTCATTTAAGAAGATACCAATTAAAGATGTAGCAGCTGTGGTTTTAGCTAGTTTCGCAAATGCTGCGTGCTCAATTAAAAGTGCCTCATCACGGGAGAATTTTGCCGATTGTTCTATGACATCAATTGCGAGCATGGGTGCAGGATAATTGCGACCGGCCTTTGCTCCGACCATTGCACGGCAGGTCGAAAAGCTCATTAATGCTTCGTTTGCATTGAGTTTAAGGGCGGATGTTCGTTGCTCTCGTCTTCCCTGCCAATCAATATCTCCGTTGATTGCTTGTTTAAGTGTTTGTATTGCCGAGTTTTTAAGGTTTTCATCGGTTACCACTGCATCAAGAACGCCAGCTTTCATTGCCGCAGCAGCCTTATAATGTTTACCTGTGCTGATCCATTCAACAGCATTATCTGATCCAATGAGTCTTGGAAGGCGGGTGGTTCCTCCGAACCCAGGAATTAACCCAAGTTGAGTTTCAGGAACACCTACGAGCGCTGTTTCTGAACCGATTCGAAAGTCACAACAGAGGCACATTTCCAAGCCGCCACCGAGGGCAATTCCATTGATGGCTGCAGCCGTTGGGACATTGAGATCTTCAAAACCATTAAAGATGCTGTTTGCTTCTTTGAGCCAATCCTTTAATTCGTCTTCGGTATGTTTAAACATCCCAAGAAATTCATTGATGTCTGCTCCAACGATAAAGCCACCTTTGTTACTTGTGATCAGTGCAGCTTTTAAATCAGTTTGAGAATGTAGAATTTTTACAACCTGTTTAAACTCTTCAAAGGTTGATTGGTCAAACTTATTGATTGGGAGTTGTTTCGAATCAAAACAAAACTCTGCTATTCCATCATCAAGCATTTTGCAGCTGATGAACTGTCCGTCAAAGAGCATTTTATTCTCCGTTATTGTGTAGGCTTCCTTGTGAAAAAATCACACGAGGGGTGATGCTTACCTAAGATGGGTGTTAAGATGGAATACATAATAACGAGTGGCTTACAGACTGGCAAGCCTATAACAATAAAAGCGCCGTAATTTAAGGTTTTGAGAGAAAATATGAACCCAAATAATACAGATTACCAATCCCATTTAAAGTCCTTACTAGAACTTTATGACAGCCTGCTATCAGAACATCATTTTTCCGGGCTGGTGATCCCCTCTGGTGTACCGAAAACAGTTTTTTTGGATGATAATTCTTATCCCTTTAAGGTCAATACTCATTTTAAAGCGCTTTTGCCTGTCACACAGGTTCCCCACAGTTATATTATTTATCAGGTTGCTCTCAAGCCTATTCTCGTTTTTTATCAGCCGGAAGATTATTGGCATGTTGTGCCTTCAGATCCTGAAGGGGTTTGGGTTGATTTCTTTGATATAAAGATTGTTCGAGGAACCGATGACTGGAAACAGTTTGTTCCTAAAGATTGCGATAAACTTGTTTGGATAGGAGAAGAGCAGCCGGGTCGAATAGAGGTGGGAATTAACACCATTAACCCTGATGAACTGTTAAACCCGATTCATTACCGACGAGCGGTAAAGAGTGAGTATGAGAAAAGCTGTTTGAGAGTTGCCAGTCTAATGGCGGCAAGAGGGCACATGGCTGCTAAAAAGGCTTTTTATGCAGGAGGCTCAGAGTTAGAAACTCACTTGGCTTATTTAAAGGCTTCTAAGCAACAGGAGCAGTATTTACCCTATGGCAATATTGTTGCGTTGAACGAACATGGTGCTGTACTTCACTATACCGAGTTACAAAGCCAACGCTTTAGTGAATCAGACAGACATTCTTTTTTGTTAGACGCTGGTGCTGATTATCACGGGTATTATTCTGACATCACTCGAACATGGGCCTACCGGGATGATGAATTTAAGGATTTAATTGTAACGTTTGAAAACTTACAACTAGAAATATTAGATGAGTTAAAGGTGGGGGGATCTTATGTTGATCTGCATATTAACTGTCATTATAAGTTGGCTGATTTATTAAAAGAAACCGGTTTTATTTCTTGTGATGCAAGCACCGCCGTTGAGTCAGGAATTACCAGCACATTTTATCCTCATGGTCTTGGGCATCTTCTGGGTTTACAGGTTCATGACGCCGGTGGGCATCAGACCACTGCAACTGGAGAAATTACAAACCCTCCAGCAGCACATCCATTTTTAAGATTAACGAGAAACTTAGAATCTGGATATTGTTTTACCATTGAGCCGGGATTGTATTTTATTGATATGTTACTGGAAAAACTAAAATCAACCGCTCATTCAAATCATGTGAATTGGTCAATGATTGAGCGTTTTAAAAAGTACGGTGGAATCAGGGTTGAAGATGATGTAATTCTGAGCGATGAGGGTGTTGAAAACCTCACAAGAGATGCTTTTGCATTGTTGCAATAGTGGCAAGCTCAGTATTAACGTCTATGTCGGGTCGATTTTCAATACCATTAAATGAGTCAGTTTCAGAAATTGAGGTTAAAAAGAGCCTCTTTATTTGTCACCTTAATCACGCAGATTCTGCTTCAAAAGCTAAACAATATATTGAATCTATTCGAAACAAATTTCCTGATGCTGGACATCATTGTTGGGCTTTTCAAACCGAGCAACCCGGTAGCACAAGAAGTATTGGTTGTAGCGATGATGGTGAACCCCATGGGACGGCGGGTAAACCAATTCTCAATATTTTGTGCCATTCTAATGTTGGTGAACTGGTCGCGGTTGTAACGCGTTATTATGGTGGAACTAAATTAGGCACAGGTGGTCTTGCTCGAGCTTATGGTGATAGTGTAAAAGCATCTCTTGAACAACTTAAAACCAAGGAAAAAATTCCCTGGTGCCAAACAACCATAGAGTTTGAGTATTCTCTACAATCGATGATTGAAAAAGCTCTCGAAACCACCTCTTCTGAAATTATTGAACTACAGTTTTCTGAAACGGTGAAAATGGTTTTTCGATATGATGAGCAGCGTTACGAAGAGTTGAGTCAACAATTAACAAATTTGTCAAAAGGTAAACTAAACCTTAAAAATCCTTTTTAATGTTTGATAGTCGCAGGTCTTTGTCCCGCCACAGTGTGCTTAACCATGACTGAAACGAAGCTCTAAACTTAGGGTCTTCCAGGTAATTACCACGATGAGCATCCGTAACAGGAACGGTGTTGATGTGAAAAATAATGGTTTGCATTTCACCCGTAGCGAATGACCAATAACTACCATCGCTGTCTGGGTAGCTTAGAGTTATATCCAGTATATAATTAATTTGATTGCCCAATAAAGTCATTACATAGCCCACACCCCCAGCACGCGGTTGAAGCAAGTTTTTATAGGTGTTTCCTTGTTGTAAATTTTTTTCCTTAGAGAAGCGAGTACCCTCAACATAATTAACAATACTGATGGAAATGTCTTTAAACTTTTCACAAGCTTTACGAGTTGCTTCAACATCTTTACCTTTAAGATGAGGTTTCTTTTCGAGTAAGCTTTTTTTAAACCGCTTCATAAATGGAAAATCAAGTGCCCAAAAGGCGATACCTAAAAAGGGTATAAAGATAAGTTCTTGTTTAAGAAAAAATCTTAAAAATGGAATTTTTCCACGAAGTACAAATTGCATAATGACAATATCAATTGCCGACTGATGGTTTGCAATTACCAAGAAGCTGCTGTTAGTTGGAACGCTGATATCACCAATGATTTGGGTGTTGAGTCTGCTAAACTGTTGAGAGCATACTAAATTATTGTAAACCCATCGATCGGCAAGCCAGAGGATTGATGTAGAGCACATTGATTGCCATGCTTTTATTGGAACAATGAGTTTTAAGATGGCCAGTAAAAAAATGGGGATCGTAAGGAAAATAGTGTTAAGGACATAAAACAGAGTCGATAAAACTCCTTTGATGGTTTTAGGTAAAAATATAAACATAATAAACCAATTATTATCCCAGTATGGTTTGATTGTAAATTATTGATTATAATTACTTATATACAATGTAGTAAATACTATTTTTAAAATTGAAAATGAAAGAAGGGACAAATAATGATCGATGCAAAGTTTGTTGATGATCTGGTTCGTAAGATCAGTGAAGCGATACCACCAGGACTTAAAGAGTTTGAAACGGAAGCAAAAAAACAAATCCGAGGAATATTAGAGGCTGGTTTTGCCAAAATGGATTTAGTGAGCCGCGAGGAATTTGATATTCAGGTTAAGGTTTTAGAAAAAACGCGCGCTAAAATTGATTTGCTTGAGAAACAATTGGCAGACAATGAAAATAGTACGGACTGAACGATAAAGAAATAGGTTATTCTGGACGTGTTTTTCCAAAGGCGGCACGGTAGATATAGTTTTGCCATTCATGATAAATAATAAAGGCATCCTCAGTATCAATACATTGTGATACACCTTCGGGTAACTCTTTTACCAAACTCTCTATTTCTTGCTGGTTTGGGTTTTCACAGTTTTTTGCATACCAGCATTCAACGGGGGTCTTAATTGATTCAGGGCTGATAACTCTTTTTTGATTTAACAGGTAATGAAGCTCATTAACCGTAGCCTCACCAAAGCCCTGTCGATTACATTCCGAAAAATCTTTTATAAAAAGCTGTTGAAACCTTTTGTTGTTGAATGCTTTTTGATCGTTGCTACTTGGGTATCGATAAAAGCTTGAAATGATAGAAGCAGGCTCCTTTAAAAACATATCCCGGCCCATTAATTTGAATACCTTAAGTACTAATTTTGGAGAGATCTTGGTTAAAAGGCATGCTGCTTGGGCAACGGAGGAAGGAAAGTTACATCCAATGGCAGGTTTAATAAAGTGAGAAAGCCCAACACAGATGGTTCTTTTGATACGCTCATCAAGTGCCTCAGCGACTAACAGAGCAAAATGAGTGCCGAGTCCCAGACCAACCAAGGAAATAGAATCAATTTTTAAATGTGTTAATAATTCTTTAACATCTTCAGACCAGTGAATAATGGCAGAAGTTTTATTTTTGTCAGAGGCGCCATATCCTGGTCTGTCTGGAGTGATCATTCTAATTTTCTGATCAACTGTAAATGATTCATCAGGATGTCTAAGTAGTCTGGACTGGTGCATGCTATGACACATTAGAACGGGCGTGCCATTTGGATCTCCCTGCTCAGACCATGCAAGAGTACGCCCATCTTTGAGGGTCATTTTGCGAGTGACCAGTTCGTTGGATGATGACTCGCTTTCATTTGAATCAAGAGCTTGAATTGAAAGAGGTGAATTGTAGAAACGTCGAATTAAACTAATCTGAGAGTTACAGCCACTTTTTTGGAAAATGGCCTTAACTTGAGAGCGAATAGTGTGAATGCTCCGAGAGTTTTTCAACGAAATACTTTGAATGGATTCACCTTCAAGCAAAAGTTTACAGATTGCAGTTTCTTTCGGGGAAAAATTCCACAGTTCAAAAAGTTCCGAATCATTAAACAGGTACTGATTGCTCAAACTAACGAGTATCACGGGATTGCCCTTTGCAACGCGACTTGGATCAAGTTTTAGCAGGAGAAAAAAATAGGAACGCTCATCGTAGATTATATGTTCTGAAAAGACGTGATCAGATTCTTCCGATTCACTTAAGAGTTTATTGCTGCAAAATTTTAAAAGATCTTTCTGGAGTTCGGGCAACAAAGACTCTGCTTTAGTATTGATAGCTTCTACACAATGTTGTTGGTTATTTTCAACGAAAGCAAAAAGAGCTACAGGTAATAGCGATAGACTGGTTGTAACCAGATCCTTTTTGTCTTCCATGACTTGGTGTTTTTCTTTGAGTTCAATGGCCTGATTAATATGTGAATCAACATCGGGTGGACTTTCTTCATTATTTGTTGATAAGGACAAAATGAGCTCAGGCCACTGATTAGCGTCAAGAGCTGTTGCATAAATTTGGTGAATAAGATTATTCATATCAAAGATTGAAGAGTTCTAGGCTCCTTGCAACAAAGCTTATCAGTTGATTTTCACCCATATGGGTGATTTTTATTATTGCAGCTTACCATACACTGTAAGCATACTTAAAATAACAAGTTGTATGCTTTTTAAACAGGTGTTTGGGTTTTACACACTATTGAGTGTTCTATCACTAGCATCAAAATGTAGTGTTATAGGGAATTTATTATGACTATGCCGCAGTTTACCTTTTCTACTCAGATTAAATCAGTCTTATTTACAGCATTATTTCTAATATTAGCTAGCTGTGGTGGCGGTGGTGGTGGCGGTGGGACGACAACTCCGCCGCCACCACCACCTCCGCCAACACCTCCGATCTCTATTGCTGGTGGTGGAATTAAAGGTCCTTTGATTAACGCTGACGTAAGAGTTTACAATCTGAATTATTCTGCTGCAGGATTTAAAGGTGGACTGGTTGATAGTGGCACAACCGATGATACCTCTGCGATCACGGGTTTAGATTTACCTGTACCAACGACTGCTCCTTATTTTTTGGAAGTGACGTCGAACGCTAACACGCGTGATATTACAACGGGTGTAGCGCCTATTATTTCTAAAATGCGCACAGTGATCACCCAAGCAATGTTAGATGGTGAAGATCCCGTTTATGCAACACCCTTGACTGAATTAGCGGTCTCTCTGGCCATCAGCAATGCAGATTCTGCAACAGCTCCATGGACAGGTAACAATGATGGCTCGAGTACTTCGGCGGAGTTTTTAGCAGCCTTACCCATTGCCGCTGAGATTGTTCTTTCAACTGTTGGTTTTGGAGCAGATGGCACTGTAGATATTTTTGCAACCCCACCTCTGGTCAATGATGACACTGATACCACCGAAGAGCTGGCTGATGTTGCAGCTTACCGTTCAGCGGTTGAAGCAACAGCAGCGATTATTTTTCAAATATCACAACAATCTTCAGACAGTAACCCCGATGATATTTTGGCAGGACTTGCGTTAGATTTAGCCGACGACCACATTCTTAATGGCAGTGCAGGAGGTTTAATTTCATTAGAAGACACGGGATTGTTTGATCAAAACCCTGGGACATTTGTGATTCCAAATAGCCCAACAGGTCAAACGGTTACCGATGTACAGACCATTCTTGATTCTGAAACAAGTACCACTGGAACAACAACCATTACTATTGAATTGACCGATGGCACTATTGTGACCACAGTCATTGTTGGTCAGGCGAACCCTGATTCAGATGGCGATGGAACCTTTAATAGTGAAGATGACTTTCCAAACAATCCAAACGAAACAACCGATACCGATGGTGATGGCATCGGTGATAATGCCGATCCCGATGATGATGGTGATGGCATTCTCGATGAAGATGAAACAACGGATACGATTACCACAACAGATACAGACTCAGATGGGGACACCATTGCTAACGATGTCGATAATTGTCCATCGAATTATAACACTGCTCAAACAGACACCGATGGTGACTTAGAGGGTGATGCCTGTGATGTTGATGATGACAACGATGGCGTTGATGATGTTGATGACCAATTTCCATTAGATGGTGGTGAGACTACTGATACGGATCAGGATGGCATCGGCAACAACACTGATACAGATGATGACGACGATGGAATTCTTGACGATGACGAAACTGGAGTGGGTCTTGATGGCGCAACCTCCTGTTCATTATTGGTCGATTGTGATGAAGACGGTGTTTTTGATGATACTGATGCTTTTCCAGAAGATGCTTCTGAACAAAGAGATACCGACGGTGATGGCGTTGGTAATAATGAAGATACCGATGACGATAATGATGGCGTTAGTGACATAGTTGAAGAAGAGGACGGGACTAAACCACTGGTTATCGACACTGATGGCGATACATTAACGGATGGTGAAGAAAAAGAGTTGGGCACCGATCCGCTTTCACAAGATACCGACGGTGATTCAGTCAATGATGATATTGATGTCTTCCCAACAGATCCATCAGAGACTGTGGATACGGATAATGATGGTGTGGGTGACAATGGCGATGCCTTCCCGAATGATCCATCAGAAACAACGGATACTGATAATGATGGTGTGGGTGATAATGGCGATGTATTCCCGAATGATCCATCAGAAACAGTAGATACTGATGGCGATGGTGTTGGTGACAATGGTGACGCCTTTCCGAATGATTCCTCAGAAACAGCAGATTCTGACAATGATGGTGTCGGTGATAATGCCGATGTCTTTCCGAACGATCCATCAGAAACAGTAGATTCTGATGGCGATGGTGTTGGCGACAATGGTGACGCCTTCCCAAATGATCCGTCAGAAACAGCGGATACTGATGGCGATGGCGTGGGTGATAACGCCGATGTCTTCCCGAACGATCCATCAGAAACAGTAGATACTGATGGCGATGGTGTTGGCGACAATGGTGACGCCTTTCCGGATGACTCCACAGAAACAACGGATACTGATGGTGATGGTGTTGGGGACAACGGCGACGTATTCCCAACGGATCCAAATGAAACTTCTGATACTGATGGCGACGGAATTGGTAATAACGGAGACAACTGTCCCATCAATTCAAATCCTCTTCAAATCAACACGGATGGTTTAGATGATGGTGGGGATGCCTGTGATGATGACAATGACGAAGACGGCATTCTTGATGATGTTGATAACTGTCCCATTGTTGCAAACACTGATCAGGCCGACGAAGATAACGATGGCGTGGGTGATGTCTGTGCTAATTTGGCCCCAGTGTTTAGTTCTTCAGCGGTTACAGATGTTTTAGAGGATGAGATGTATTCTTATGCCGTCTCTGCTACAGATGCTGAAAATGATGTAATTACTATGGACTCATCAACACTTCCTGGATGGTTGAGCTTTACAGCTGATTCAGAACAGCCGGCAGGAACAGGTGCTGGAATGCTATCCGGTACCCCAGAGAATGCGGATGTTGGTTCACATCCCATAGTGATCATTGCAACATCAAATGGAGAGAGTACACAACAAGCCTTTACCATTGTGGTCACTAATGTGAATGATGCACCGGTTATTGAGAGCACGCCACCAATAACAGCCCTCGGCATAGGAGACAGTTATCAGTATACAATCACTGCTTTTGATGTTGATGTTGGTGACACACTCTCGTACGAGGTTTCCGAATTACCAAGTTGGCTAAGCTTTAATTCGGTAACTAATACCATTGAGAGTGTTTCAGGGGCTGTTGCCGGTGATTTTTTCTATGATGGTAATTATAGAGTGCGAATTAGAGTGCGAGACAGTGTTTTAGGTGGTCCGACTGATACCCAATATTTAAACTTTGTTGTTTCAAATGATATTGTAAAAGATGCAGCAGATTTAGTGGGTACTTGGAAGTGGAACGACTCTTTGATGCACTTCTTTTCAAATGGTTATTATGAATCATCAGGCCCATGTGATGATTTTACAAATAACGTCCAGACTACAATTAAAGGAATGTCTTACGGTACCTTTACAATTAATGCAGATAATGGATCTGTTGCTACGAATACAACGGTGGAAACGAATGGAAACTGTAGTCTTGGAGTTCTTGCTGATAGGGGTACAGTGCTGACATTGACAGGTGATAATTTGACATTATTTGTTCTAGAAGATGGTGGTTTATTAGATCCAACAATTATCGATTATGAGCGAATAAACGGAACAACAATTGGTTCAAACCCGATGGAAGGAAGTTGGTTGGCCGGTAATATAGAAGATCCTGGTGAAGGACACGCTATCTTAACTCTTATCTGGGGTCAGATGACACTAAGCCAAAATTGTGTCACCGACGGGATTGCTGGATATGAGAATGGTGATTATACATGGACAAACACGAACCTAATTAATATCACCATTTTTTATAATGATACAAATGGAAGTTGTGGATTTGGAAGTTTTAACCCTGGTGATTCAACAGGAGATCTATCCGCGGTAGCTACAGACAATACCTTAACCTTAGACGGTGAAGTATTTTCACGCTTAACAGAAAAAGGCTGGTTAGACTGTAATTATGAATCCGGTTGGAATGATGATGCTGATGACGGGCTAGGCGCACCTCTTAATCCAAATAGTTTTGCTGATTTTGAAAGTGCTCTTAAATCTTGCGGTACGGCGATGTCCATAAGTGCATCTAACATTAAAGGACAAACATACACAGCTAATGATGAAATAACCGTTTTTGATGATACTACAGCTGCTGGAACTTCTGTTGATAGAGGAACGGGTCAACTAATTTCCTCGGAAGAAACACTAAGCTTTGAATGGTATGTTGAAGCAGCGACCTGTAGTGGTTGTACTCATGACTATTTAGTGTTGTACACCGATCCTACAATAGAGCCACAGCTAACAGGTTTCGGAGTAAGTTTTTTCCGAGATACTAGAGCTCTCATAACGGTTGATGGAAATATCCAAACCTTTAAAATTTATTCAGAGCAATCAAATTACAGCAACGCTGATCGCGCGAATGGTTCAGATGGTGAAATTTGGCATGCAACTGAGACGGTATCCGGGGGCATAGCACAACTTGTCTGTAGTCATGAGTCAGGCTGGGATGATGCCGCAGATGGTGGCGTGGGCAGACCCATTAACCCTAATAGTTTTGCTGAGTATGAGGGCGTTATTAATTCTTGTGGTACCGCAATGTCAATAAGTGCTGCTGATATTAAAGGACGCACCCATACCGATTTAGATGGAGAGCAGCTCGTTTTTAATAATACTTCAGCAACGGCTACCTCTGCAGACAGAGGAACGGGACAGGCGCTTGATAGTGGCGATACGTTAAATTTTGAATGGTACATTGAAGCTGCGACCTGTAGCGGATGTAATTATGACTATTTAGTTTTATATATAGACGCCAGCATAGAGCCACAGCTAACAGCTTATGGGATAACCTTTATTCGAGAAACTAAAGCGTTAATGACGGTCAGTGGAGATTCTCTCATTTTCAAAATTTATTCTGAAGCATCTAATTACAGTGATTCTAACCGTGCAACGGGTTCAGACGGAGAAATTTGGGGGCAAAGCGTTACGGTCACTCCCTAGTTAAAATCTAAAAGACAAAGGGAAGCTTAAGGCTGCTGATCATTGATTAGCAGCCTTTTTTATTTCAGTGAAATCTGTATACCTCTCGTAACAAAATCGCACATTAAACACGGACAAATCATTTATAGTTATTTTTTAAATTTATGATTAAGTATTAATGGCTATTTATTCGTGGCTATTTATTCATGGAATGGAAAGGAATCCAATCAATGTCTCTAGCAATAATGCTCAGTCGAGCAAGCTTTGGAATTAATGCCCCACTAGTCACAGTAGAGGTGCACCTTTCTAATGGTCTACCCTCTATGTCGGTTGTTGGGCTTGCTTCTGCAGAAGTAAAAGAAAGTCGAGAACGAGTGCGCAGCGCAATTTTAAATTCAGGGTATGAGTTTCCAGCAAAACGTATCATTATTAACTTAGGACCTGCTGATTTACCAAAATCGGGCGGACGTTTTGATCTTTCCATAGCTCTTGGAATATTAATTGCCTCGGATCAAATTAAAGATACTAGTTTTGTAGGTTTTGAAATTTTAGGAGAGCTCTCTCTAAACGGGGAATTACAATCGGTTCGAGGCGTGCTTGCTGCAACAGTTGCCGCGACAAATAAAAATCGCAAAATATTACTTCCAAGATGTAATGCCGAAGAAGCATCTTTAACGAATGACAAGAGTGTCTTTTGTGCGTCGAGTTTAAAACAGGTTTGCGAAGGAATGTTTGATCAGCCAACACATAGCAACGAAAAGAAGGGTGAGGAAATAACAGCCTTTGATGTTTCACAAATAAAGGGTAATCAGCATGCGAAAAAAGCGTTATTAATAGCGGCTAGCGCTGGACACAACATCCTTTTTTCGGGTTCGCCCGGTTCGGGTAAGACAATGTTAGCAAAATGTTTTCCTGGAATACTCGGTGAACTCCCTGTGTCAGAAGCCATGGAGATAGCGGCGATTGAATCGGTTGCTGAAGATGGTTTTAATACAACGAGCTGGTTGAAACGCCGGTTTCGTGCGCCTCATCATAATTGTACAGTTGCATCAATTACAGGTGGTGGTCGTTTACCAATACCCGGAGAAATTTCATTAGCACATCGAGGGATTTTATTCTTAGATGAGTTGCCTGAGTTTTCACGTTCGGTTTTAGAAAGTCTCAGACAACCACTTGAAGATGGGCAACTTACTATTTCAAGAGCTCATTGGAAGGTTAACTTTCCCGCTCGTTTTCAGTTAGTAGCGGCAATGAATCCGTGCCCCTGTGGATATTTTGCGAGTAAAGATCGGGAGTGTCATTGTTCAAGCATTAAAATAATTAATTACTTGGGTAAAATTTCAGGACCATTACTTGATCGCATTGATTTGCAGGTTGTGGTGAACAATCCAAAGGTTTCTCTAATCGATAAACAACAGGGCAATAATGAGACAAGTGCATCCTATAAAAGAATCGTTGAATCATGTAGAGCATTACAAATCGAACGTCAGGGAGTACTCAATAGTGAGTTGAATGTTAAAGACTTGCTTCAACAAAACATCTTATCAAAGTCTGTCATTAAGATTTTTAATCAAGCGATTCGACACTATCATTTGTCCATGCGAGCACAACAAAAAGTCCTTAGAGTTGCACGCACAATATCAGATCTAGAACAGTATAAAGCGATCAGTGATGAGGCCATTGTTGAAGCACTATCTTATCGTGCCTTTGATCAGCTCTTTTCAAAAGCACGTGACTTTATTTGATGAATTAATTAACGCTTAACTTTATGTTAAATGAATAAGCTATAGTGGTTTTAGTTTGTTTCCTATTGTACTCTCAAATTATGTTTTAAAAGATGAGATTGATATGAGTTATTTCTACCCATTGCTTTTCGGTTTGGCAGCTTCAATTTTTGGTTTTGCTGCGCCCACAATGTTAAGTATGGCTGCGGTTCGAAGGACTATAGAAAAAGATAAAACGGATGGCTTTGTTTATTCAGCAGGTGCCGCAACGGTTGTTTTTGCTCAAGCATTAGTCGCATTGTTTTTTGCTCAATATTTAATGGAACATCCAGAGGTTATTAACCTCATCAAAAAAGCAGCGCTGTTTATATTATCTGGGTTAGCAGTTTTTTTCTGGCTTGAAGCGAGAAAAACCTTTAATGCTCAAGTAAAAAAGAAACGAGGCAATAGTTATTTTGTGGGCGTGGGCATGTCACTATTGAACCAATTGGCAATTCCCTTTTATTTAGCAATGGCAACGGTCGCGAAATCGAACGAATGGATTGATTCAAGCTTAGACAACACCCTTTTATTTGCCTTTGGTGCTGCAGCTGGGGCGTTTATAATGTTTTTATTTTATGTCATTTTTGCAGAATATATTTCAGTGAAATATCAATTCATCGCAAGCAATATCAATTATATTTTGAGTTTGTTTTTTGTCGTCTTAGCAGTAGCAACTGCGATTCAATTATTTGTTTAACTTAATTTTATTTCAAACAATTCTGACAAACATTGAATTTCGCCGTCGGGTTTAGTCAATGAGAAGTCTGTTTGCTCAAGATCTGTAAAATCAGAATACCCTGTTGAAGCTGAAGCAGCACCGGGGTTGAACCAAAGGGCAAGACAGCCAGCTCTCTGCGCGCCTCTTATGTCTATAGGTAGAGAATCTCCAATGTGGAGAAGTTCCTGTGGTTTTATGTTGAGTCGCTGACAGGCTAAGTGGAACATCGCAGGATGTGGTTTTGCATTTCCTGCATCCATTAAATTGATGGACTCATTAAAGTATTTTTTAATACCAATTCGTTCGGGTGAGACATTACCATTGCTTAGAGATACCAAAGGCAGCTGTCTAGACAGATGTTTTAATAATTCAAGGGTCTGGGGAAAAAGCGTAACCTGTTGACGAGCTTCCCAAAATATTGAAAAGGCCCTATTTAGCTCAAAAGAATTTAGATGTAAAGAATTTAGCTCAAAAGTATTTAGATGTAAAGATTGCTGATTATTTGAACCAGTAGAATGTTTAATAACGCTGTCGATGTGAATTTTTCGTAGCTCATCTAAATTAGTGATATTGGGGTTTTGTTGCCTACAGCTTTTTGCAGACTTTAGAAAAGTTTCAAAGTCATATCGTTTCTCTACAGCAGGGTACTGACCACAAAGATATTCAAAGAGGACAAGAAAAGCATTTTTGATAACAGGCTTGTTGTCATAAAGTGTATCGTCCAAATCGAAACTGATGGCTTTTATTGAAGGAAATATTAAGCTCATCAACTACTTCTTTTTCACACGTGCGCGGGGATGTGCACTGTCATAAATACCTGCCAGATGCTGAAAGTCAAGATGGGTGTATATTTGGGTAGTTGATAGATTTGCATGTCCAAGCATTTCTTGCACGGCACGCAGATCACCGGATGCTTCAAGCATGTGCGTTGCAAATGAATGACGTAATTTATGAGGGTGTAGCGGTGAGGTAAGAGCCAATCGTTTACCCCAGAGATTCAGTCTCTGTTGAATGCTGCGATGGCTCAAACGGTTTCCTCGATTGCTGACAAACACCGACTGTTCTTCAACATCAGCAATTTGCGCTCGCTCACCGAGCCAAAGTTTGAGAGCCGAAATTGCTTTTGAACCAATGGGAGTTCGACGTGTTTTATTGCCTTTACCGGTGACCTCAAGACTTTGATCTGAAAAATCAATATTGAATAAATCAAGACTGGCCAGTTCGGCTAGTCGCAAACCGCTACTATAAAAGAGTTCAAGTATTGCGTAATCCCGAATCTCAAGAATGCTATTTCGTGGCATCCCATCAAGTAATTTGAAGATTTCATCAACACTGATATCACGGGGTAATTTGCGTCCCATCTTAGGGGCGCTTAAGCTCTCTAACGGATTGGCTGTGCAGATTCTTTCGCGGATTAAATAGTTGTATAAGCCCCGTAGTGCAGAAAGGCGCTGGTGAATACTTCTTGGTGAAAGACCGCTCCGATGCCATTTTGCTATGAGTGTACGAAATTGGTGAATGTCTAAATTTTTCCAGCCTGAGGATGCGCTATCACGGCAATCTTCTAAAGTTGCGAGAAGTTGTCTACGGTAACTTTTTACGGTGTGACTTGAATAGTTGCGCTCGTTGCTGAGGTGTCCAAGATACTGTGTGATTTGATATTCTGGATCAGACAACCTGGACTCCTCTAATGGTATTGATTAATTCAAAAGTTAAGGCTTATATTTGAGTCTGTTTAATCGTTGAGCTTGTTTAATAGTTGACTCAGAATTTCCGCAATTAAGGTCAAAAACAAATCACCCATTTCTGGATCAAAATGTGTGGCATCTTCACTTCCTAGTACCAGTAGTCCCAGCTCTCCATCGGACCCTAAGGGCAATATTGCTGCTGAATTTACAGTTGATCCTTCACCAAAGACAGCTTCTTTTTCAGAACTTTTAAGGCGGCCACAAACAGGCTGTTGTTTAGGAAAATTATCACCAAGCTGGGTACGAACGTCACTCATATTGACGCAATAGGATAATTCGCTGTTAAAGAGGTTTTCGTCGAGTAACAGGTTTTTGAATTTGATATTGAATGCACTACTAAGCAGCTCAAATAGAGTTTCTGCTAGATGATCAATATCAGAGCAAGGAATGAGATTGAGTGAAAGATTGATGGTCTCTTCCAACAGATTTTGATTATCTTGAGCGTTGCGGATAACCTGTCTTAGTTCTTTATCAGATTGGCTGATTCTATTCCGTAAACCTTTCATCTGGCGTTCAACCAATGAAATTGAGCCATCAGAATTACCAGCCGTTTCCATTAATAGCAGCAAGTCGGGATATTCTTTAAAAAATCCCACATTTGAGCTGAGATAATCGGCAACATTTTCGGCTGCGATATTATTATTTTTCTTTGCCGATGTATTCATAGACTAATGGTTCCTCGATAAACAATGGTTGATGGGCCGGTAAGTTGTACGGGTTTTGAACCGCCATGCCAGCGGATAAAAAGGTGTCCACCAGGTAGATCAACTCGGACATTGTGCTCACAAAGTTCTGCTTGACGACAAACTACCATTGCAGCACAGGCACCACTGCCACAGGCTAATGTTTCGCCACTTCCTCGCTCATAGACGCGCAGTCGAATGTGTTTTGGATCAAGAATTTGTACAAACCCTACATTGGCCTGTTCTGGAAAGTCTGGGTGATTACAAATTAGAGGTCCCAATGTTTCTACGTCTGCTGTGTCAACATCGTCGACAAATATGACCGCATGGGGATTTCCCATGGAGACCGGATAGACTTGATATTCACCCTGCTCGGTATTAAGGGTATAAAAGTCTTGTTTCGAATGATTAATGAGAGGGATATCTTCAGGTTCAAATTTAGGAGTTGGCAACTGGACAGACACGAGACCGCTTTTATCAAGTTGCATTATTACTTGACAGGATGATGTGGTGGCAACAATCTTGTGCTTCCATGTTAGTTTCTGATCGCGAATAAATCTCGCTAGACAACGCATGCCATTGCCACATTGTCCCACCTCACTGCCATCGGAGTTATAAATACGAAAATGAAAGTCCGTTTCTGGATCAACGGGCGCCTCGACAATAAGTAGCTGATCAAAGCCCACACCCTTGTTGCGACAGGAAAGTTTTTGTATCAGATGAGGGTTAAACTCAAACTTTTGAGTAATGAGATCAACGACCATAAAATCGTTGCCCAGACCGTGCATCTTAGTAAAAGCAATATTCATTGTGGTTGTTCATTCTTATTATTTTCTGATGAGTTTTCAAGTTCAAGAATTGCGGTCTTGCTAGGTTCTTTTGTACGCACTTGTTGAGCCTTTTGTTTATCTTGCTGAATCTGTAAATCTTGCTGGATCAGTGGACCTTTTTGGCCGCAAGCCACAAGAGAGGGAAGTATGGCAAAAAGGATAGCAACTTGAATGTTGGTGATTTTTCGAAAATTCATGGATGCCATCTACTCATGATTGCTTTTAATTAAATTAATATGGATGTTAATTCTTATGGGTACTTATGGTGAAAGTATAGCAGGTTCATTGGGGGCAAGTTCAAGATCACAACGAAAAATCACAACTGAATTTACCTGGGATGTTTAAATGTGTCAAAATAGCGCGCTTATAGCGTACTGAGAAGGGAGAATAAAATGCAAGAGAGAGAGTTTAACGATATTGTCGACGAAACTTTACTTAAAGTTGAGGATGCCATTGATGAATCTGGATCTGATATCGACTATGACACCATTGCGGGCATATTGACGTTAGAGTTTGAGGATCAAAGTAAAATTATTATTAATCGACAGGTTGCCATGTTACAACTCTGGGTAGCGGCTCGTTCGGGTGGATTTCATCTTGATTACCAAAATGAACAATGGTTTTGTAAAACACAAGATTGCAATTTTCAGGAATTGTTAGACCGAGTCTGTAGCGAACAGGCGAAAACAGCCATCCACCTAGACTTATAATGTTGACTGGTTGAGCTCTTGATACAATTGTTGCTCTAGCGTCTTTTTAAGCTCTAAATACTGACAGGTTGTTTGTCGTCGCAGAGGATTGAGAGCAGATATATCAAGGTCAGTGATATAGGCAGGGTAACGCTCTTCGTTGACGCGGTGTCGAATAATTTGCTCTGCTACAGCAGCGATAAGTCCATCGCCATATTCAAGAGGGGAGAATTCAACATCATTACAGTAATAGGTGTAAAGAGGGTTACCGAGTTGATCTTCTGATGCAATAACCTGAATATTAAAATATCGAAGCATTGCCGTTTCATCAACAATCTTTTGTTCTTTAGCAATCCAAACCGTCTTGCCCTTGGTGATTTGATACAAAATAGGCATTTTACTTTCTGAGAGCTCCTCCATTGCATCTTGCCTGAAACTAACGGACTCTAAAAATCGACGATAAGGATTCAATAATGTAGTGTGATCATGAAATTGCTGCTGTTGATGAAACAATGCTCCGGTTTCATCAACAATCCAAACATCTGCCAAGTCTTTATGAACCTGATAAAAAAGCTGTACTTCATCAACCTTATTTAAACTAAATATTTTTGATAGTGGCGTCTCTGTGAGACAGTTTTTATCAATCGTTAAGGGCGAGAATGTGTTGAAGGATGAGGCCAGCTCTTTCTTTAGAGCGGTGAAATTTTTTATAGTTTGAGAACTCGCCTCGCCATCAACCCTTTCAAAGAGAACAAACTGATTAGCAACTGTTAGCAGGTAGCGCATGGACGTATAATTTGTGCTGGAGTACCAGGCTTTGGTAATATCATTCCAGAGATCCGTTATGCGAGTGGTGATTGATTGCGCTCTTGTTTTGCAGAAACTTTGTACAACGAGTTTGGGTACGTCTTTGTCATCAATGGGAAGCTGTTGAAGCCAGGTGGTGAGTGATGCGGTCAGCGCATCGGCGTTGTTATAACTGGAGAGAGAAACCTCACCCCAACTGTTTAGGTTCAATACTTCAAAGTTGAGTGCCAAATTGATATGTTGGTTGCCATAATCCAATGAATCGGTTCGATTACTTAAAAGTTGTAAACCTCGGCGGGTAAATTCTGCCAAGGGATCTTTTCCTAGGTTGACAACGACTAGGGTAAACAGTGTTTGAGCCGGTTGGCCATAGGCGTCGTTGCTGGGAGTGCGATCCTTTGTAGGAAATGCCTGAATAATTCCA